>NZ_JBUEGC010000029.1:0-88258 GCF_054963655.1 Streptomyces sp. HSS9-12
CTGTCCGCGGGCGCCTGCTCGGACTGCTCCGCCGACGGGTGCTCCGGCAGCTCCGCCGCAAGGGCCGCGGCCGCCTGCACCAGGGGCAGCGCGAGCAGGGCACCCGTGCCCTCGCCCACTGTGACGCCGTGGTCCAGCAGGGGAGTGAGCGCCATCCGGTCGAGCGCCTTCGCCTGGCCCGGCTCGCCACTGGCCTGGCCGGCCAGCCACCAGTCCGGCGCGCGGAACGCCACGCGCTGCGCGACCAGCGCACATGCCGCGGAGACGACTCCGTCGAGGAGCACGGGCGTACGGCGCACCGCGCACTGCAGCAGAAAGCCGGTGATCGCGGCCAGGTCGGCACCGCCGCTCGTGGCGAGCAGTTGCAGCTGATCGCCGAGTACGGGGCGGGCGCGGCGCAGTGCGTCGCGGATGGCCGCGCACTTGCGCATCCAGGCGAGGTCGTCAATGCCCGCGCCGCCGCGTCCGGTTACGACGGAGGCGTCCGTACCGCAGAGCGCCGCGATCAGGGTGCCCGCGGCGGTGGTGCCGCCCACGCTGAGATCGCCGAGGACGACGAGATCGGTGCCGGAGTCGGCCTCCTCGTCGGCGATCGCCATGCCGGCCCGGAACGCCTGCTCCGCTTGCTCGGCGGTCAGCGCGTCCTCGACGTCGATACGGCCCGAGCCGCGGCGCACCCGGTGGCGTACGAGCTCCTCGGGGAACTCGGCCGGGTCGCAGTCCAGCGCCATGTCCACGATGCGCAGCTCCGCGCCGAAGCGGCGGGCGAGGATGGCGACAGCGCTCTCGCCCTCGAGCGCGGCGCGCACGAGGCGGTGCGCGGTGCCCGCGGGGCGGGCGGAGACCCCGAGTGCGGCGACGCCGTGGTCACCCGCGAACAGCACCACGCGGGGACGCTCGATGGGCCTGACGGGCACCACGCCCTGGGCGGCGGCGAGCCATTCGCCGAGTTCGTCAAGGCGCCCGAGTGCACCGGGGGGTACGGTCAGGCGCTCCCGCCGCTCCTCGGCGTCACGCCGGACGCCGGCATCGGGGCGCTCGATCAGATTGCCGAAGTCGTCGAGATTGAGGCCGCTCATCCGCGGAACCCTACCGCTCGCCGCGGCGGCCGTTCCACGCCGGAGGGCCCTCGCCCCCACCGCCCCCACCCGGCGCTCCGCTCCGGCCCTCATTCCCTGCCCTGCGGGGGACAGGGCCGCCTTCCCCGCCCGCCCCGCCCCGGCCCGGCGCTTCGCGCCGACGCCTCTTCCCACCCACCCGCCCCGGACAGCCCGTGCCCTTTGCGGAGGCGGCCCGCTTCCCTGCCCCGGCAGACCGCGCCCGGTTCGAGGGGAGCGCCACCCCGCGCAAGGGCCGGCATGACGCCCGGCCCGGCGGACGTTGGCCCGGCGCTTCGCGCCAGCCCCTTTTCCACCGGCCCCCAAAAGATCTCGCCCTTGGCGACCGTCGCTCCGGCGGGGAGCCGGCCCCAGGTGCCGGCCTCCTGGACGCTGCTGGGCGGCGCTGTGGGGGGCAGGTCCGAAGGCCGGTGCGCCTGCGCCCAGAGCACGCGGAAACGCCTTACCGACGAACCATTTCGGAAGAGGCCCGCGTTGAGGATGTCGTCGTCGGCGCCTGTGGCGTCGCCGGTGAGCGAGACGCTGTCTCCCGTCACCTTGTCATCGCCCGGTCCGGCCTCGATCCGGTCTGCCCGGGCGGGAAAGCCCCCGGAGGGCGGGGCGTGGGCGGCGGCGTCAGCCGTGGAAGAGGTCGCGAGCGGGCAAACACGGCCGGAGGCGGGGCGTTAGCCGCGGAGGGGCAGGGCTTGGCCCGCTACCACCAGGAGAACGTGCTCGCACTCCGCCGCGAACAACGCATTGAGCCGCCCCAGTTCATCCCGGAACCGCCGCCCCGCAGCCGTCGCCGGCACCACCCCCGCACCGACCTCGTTCGACACGGCGACAACCCTGCGCCGCGTCCCCCGTACCGCCGCCACCAGCGCCTCGATCCGCTCCCGCAGCGCCCGCTCCCCGCCCTCGCGCCACTTCTCGTCATCCCACGCCCCGACGGAGTCCATCGCATCCGTCAGCCACAGCGCGAGGCAGTCGATCAGCAGTGGAGGCCCCTCCTCGGCGAGCAGCGGGACCAGATCGCACGTCTCCACCGTGTGCCAGGAACTCGGCCGTCGCTCACGGTGGAGGGCGATCCGGTCCGCCCAGTCGAGGTCGCCGTCACGGGTGCCGCCCGTCGCGACGTACAGCACGTCCGGGAAGGACTCCAGCCGCCGCTCGGCCTCCACCGACTTCCCGGAGCGCGCGCCGCCCAGCACGAGCGTGCGCCGCGGCAGGTCGGGGACGGCGTGGTACTCGCCGACCACCAGCGTCTGCCCGTCCGGCACGGCACGCGCCCCGGCCGACGCCAGCCGCCGGCGCAGCTCCGCACCCGGTGGCACATCGTGGTCCAGATGCACGGCGATCACATCCGTCGTCGCCGTGACAGCCCCCGCGGCGCGCAGCCGGGCGAGCGCGTCCGGCCGCCCGATGACGTCGAGCAGGACCATGTCGTACGGCACGACGTCCTCGGCAAGGCCCGCCGGCGCGGCCCCCGGCGGCAGATACAGCAGCCGGGCCGGGCCGGCGCCGTGGAGGGCCCAGCCGTCCGGGCTCGTGACCGCGTACCCGGTCCCCGGCACATCGACCGCCACGGCCCGTACCCGATGCCCGCTGATCAGCGCCAGTTCGCGCCCCTCCGGCACCCGGCCCGGTGCCGGCAGGCCCGCCGGAACCTCGACGGCCGGGCCGTCGTGCGGATGGGAGAGCAGCACCTGCCGTACGCCGACGAGCGAGCGCCCCGCGCGGGCAGCGGCGAGCGCCGCGCCGGGGGTGAGGTCGATCAGCAGGGCTCCGTCCACGAGCAGCGCGGTAGCGGCCCGCGCCTCGCTGCCGACGGAGGTCGCGCAGTTCGCACACGGGCAGTCGGGACGGGGCAGTCCGCTGGGGTTCCCGGTGCCGAGCAGTGTCAGTTCCACGCACTGATCGTCTCGCGTCGTGGCGCGAGGGGCGCGCGGGGACACCTGATCGGCCCGTTAGGCTGCGGGCAGCACGTACTCGGCGGGACTCAGGAGGCGGACATGGCATGGACGTGGCGGTTCGAGAAGTCCGACGGGACGGAGACCGAACCGGCGGTGCAGCCCGAGGAGTTCACCACGCAGGGCGACGCGGAGTCCTGGATCGGCGAGGTGTGGCGGGAACTGCTTGACGGCGGCGCCGACCAGGTCACCCTCTTCGAGGACGGCACGAAGGTCTACGGCCCGATGAGCCTGCACGCCGAGCAGGTCTGACCCGGCGTCGTTGAGGCCGCCGCCGGAACGCGGCTGTGGCCGATGGCATCCGACCGCGGGGGTACGGGAGCCAGAGCGGGAGGGGGCCCGGGTCGTCCGCAGGGGCAGGGGGTCCTGGACGTAAAAGCTCCCTACCTCCACCCCAGGAGGTGCCCCCAGGGCCGCCAGGCCCGAGAACGCGCAGTCCAGGCCTCCCACCCCGGAGGCCCCGGCCCCCGGCACCCGCCACGGCGGCGAGCCCGTGACCCGCACAGCCCCGCACCCCTCAGCCCCGCACCCCTCAGCCCCGCACCCCTCAGCCCCGCACCCCTCAGCCCCGCACCCCACACAAGTGCAGCAACGCCGCCACCCCGCGATACGGATCCGTACGCCCGGCCCGCTCCTCCGCGGCCAAGATCCGTTCCAGCTCCCGCTCGCTCACCGGCTTGGCGTCGTCGGCGGCCTGGTCGGTGAAGACCCGCACCCCGTACCAGGCGTGCAGCGGGGCGCCGATCCCGGCCAGCGTCGCCGTCAGCGCGTCCAGCCGGTCGGCCCGCACCCGCAGCCCCAGCCGATTGGTGTACGAGGGCGAGTCGAAGGCGGCCAGCGCGGTGTCCCAGTCACCGGCCAGCCCCGGCCGCATGGCGAGCGCGTCCGCGTTCCGTACCAGCAGCGACAGCAGCCCGCCGGGAGCCAGCACCCGGGCCAGACCGGCCAGCAGCGGATCCGGCTCGGCGACGTACATCAGCACCCCGTGGCACAGCACCACATCGAAGCTGCCCGGCAGGAAGTGCACGCCGGTGTCGCGCCCGTCGCCCTCGAACAGCCGGACCCGCGCCCGTATCCCCTCCGGCTCGTCGGCCAGGGCGCCCCGCACAACCGCCAGCATCTGCGGGTCGGATTCCAGCCCCGTCACCTCGTGGCCCGCGCGGGCCAGCCGCAGGGCCTGCGTCCCCTGGCCGAGACCTACGTCGAGGACGCGCAGCCGCTGCCCGACCGGGAAACGGCTGGTTATCTGCTCCTCGAGCTGACGGGCCACGAGCTCCTGACGAACGATGTTCCGCAGTCCGCTCAGACCGCGGAGCCAGCCGGAGGCGCCGCTGAAGCCGGCAGTGTCGCTCAGGGCTTCTCTCCGCGCTTGACCTGCGGCTTCGGCAGCCGCAGCCGACGCATCTGCAGGGTGCGCATCAGGGCGTACGGAACGGCGCCGCGCAGGTTCTCGTCCGGGAAGCGGCTGCGCAGCTGCTTCTTCAGCCGGATCGCGATCACGATCGAGTCGATGACGATCAGGACGATCACGACGAGCCACAGCAGCAGCGAGATGTTCTTGACCTGCATGGACGGCACCATGCTGAGCAGCAGGATCAGCACTGCCAGCGGCAGGAAGAACTCGGCGACGACGTACCGGGAGTCCACCCAGTCGCGGGCGAACCTCCGGATCGGGCCCTTGTCTCGCAGCGGCAGGTACCGCTCGTCGCCACTGGCCAGGGCCTCGCGCTGCCGCGCCAGGTCCGCCCGCCGCGCCTCACGCTGCCGCCGCGTGGCCTCCTTGCGGCTGGTCGGCAGGGACGCCAGGGTGCGGCGCCGCTGGGAGTGGCTGCGCTTGGGAGTGGGACGACCCTTCGGAGCCTGCGGGTCGCGGGTCTGCTTCTGCTGGTCCGCGGTCACCTGATGGGTCGCGGCCTGCTCATCCTTGGAACGGCTTCGGAACACAAAACCCAAGCGTACGGCGTCCGGAGTGTGGACCCCAGCCCCCTGGGGAACGATCCGGCAACGGCAGGGGCGCCGGCCGCGGCGTCCTCATCCCTGCGCCGGAGGAACTGTGTGGTGCTCGTCCTGCAGGAGGAGCGCATCGGCGCCCGATCAGTGCGGTAATAGAGGCATGGCCCGTACTGTGGGGTCTGAAGAGGTGCTGTAGCCCGAGTCCGGAGAAGGGGGCGCGCGAGGCCCATGAGCGGTGTCATGAAGCGGATGGGGATGATCTTCCGCGCGAAGGCCAACAAGGCCCTTGACCGGGCCGAGGACCCGCGCGAGACCCTCGACTACTCGTACCAGAAACAGCTGGAGCTGCTGCAGAAGGTGCGCCGTGGTGTGGCGGATGTGGCAACGTCCCGCAAGCGGCTGGAGCTGCAGATGAACCAGCTGCAGCAGCAGTCGGCGAAGTACGAGGACCAGGGACGCAAGGCCCTCGCGCTGGGCCGTGAGGACCTGGCCCGTGAGGCGCTCTCCCGGCGGGCCGCGCTCCAGCAGCAGGTCACCGACCTGGAGACGCAGCACCAGACGCTGCAGGCCGAGGAGGAGAAGCTGACGCTGGCCTCCCAGCGGCTGCAGGCGAAGGTCGACGCCTTCCGTACGAAGAAGGAGACCATCAAGGCGACCTACACCGCTGCCCAGGCGCAGACCCGGATCGGCGAGGCCTTCTCCGGCATCTCCGAGGAGATGGGCGACGTGGGCCTGGCGGTCCAACGGGCCGAGGACAAGACGGCGCAGCTGCAGGCGCGGGCCGGTGCGATCGACGAGCTGCTGGCCTCCGGCGCGCTGGAGGAGCCGGGCGGCATGGCGAAGGACGACATCCAGGCGGAGCTGGACCGGCTCTCGGGCGGCAGCGACGTCGAGCTGGAGCTCCAGCGGATGAAGGCCGAGCTCGCGGGCGGCGGCGCTCCTCAGGCCATCGAGGGCGGTCAGGAGCAGGGCGGTCAGGAGCAGGGCGGTCAGGCGGAGCAGCAGGGCCGGCAGGGCCGGCAGTCCCAGGGCCAGAACCGGTTGGACAAGCAGTAGCAGCCCTTGCCCGGATCGGCACAACGGGAGGTCGTCGTGATCGTACGGATCATGGGTGAGGGGCAGCTGAGGCTGGCGGACAGCGACGTCACCGAACTCAACAAGCTGGACGACGAGTTGCTCGCCGAGATGGAAAGCGGTGACGAGGCCGGCTTTCGGCGTACGCTCAGCGCGCTGCTCGGCGCGGTCCGCGAGCTTGGCGAGCCGCTGCCCGACGACTCCCTGGAGCCGTCCGAGCTGATCCTCCCCGCACCGGACGCCACGCTCGAGGAGGTCCGGGCCATACTCACCGATGAGGGGCTCATCCCCGGCTGACCGGCCCGTACCGCGCTACCCCCACAGGACCCCGGCATCGCGCCCCGCTTCCTCACCCGGGGAAGCGGGGCGCGATGCCGTCTCTGCGGGGGACGCGCGGTGCGTACGGCACCTCGTACCGCTTACCGTTGCTTGCCGTGACCTCCCCCGCCGTCGGGCAGGGCCTCGCCCGCCCCCAGCGCTGGCTGCGCGCTCACCCGCTCGCGTTCGACGCTCTCGTGGCCGCGGTCGTGTTCGCACTGATCCTCATCGGATCGGTGGCCGACCCGCACGGCCGGTACGGCCCGCACTTCGAACACCGGCATCTGGACGTGACCAGCGTGCTGCTCTCGGTGCTGGCGTGCGGGGCGCTGGTCGTACGCAGCCGGGCGCCGCTCGGCGTGCTTGGCTTCACCGGCCTGGTGACCCTGGTGGAGCTCGTCACCAGCGAGGCCGACCGGGCCCCTGTCGGAATGAGCGTGGTGGTCGCGCTTTTCACTGTCGCCTCCCGCACCGACCGCCCCACCACCTGGCGGGTCGGCGCCCTCACCGCCGTCGGCCTGACCGCCGCCGCCATGCTCTTCGGGCCCCGCCCCTGGTACGGACAGGAGAATCTGGCTCTCTTCGCGTGGACCGGCATGGCCGCGGCCGGGGGCGACGCCGTCCGTAGCCGCCGGGCCTTCGTCGACGCCATCCGCGAGCGGGCCGAGCGGGCCGAGCGGACCCGTGAGGAGGAGGCCCGGCGCCGGGTCGCCGAGGAGCGGATGCGGATCGCCCGCGAGCTGCACGATGTCGTCGCCCACCACATCGCGCTGGTCAACGTGCAGGCGGGAGTGGCCGCCCACGTCATGGACAACCGGCCGGACCAGGCCAAGGAGGCCCTGGCACACGTACGGGAGGCGAGCCGGTCCGCCCTCAATGAGCTGCGTGCGACGGTCGGTTTGCTCCGCCAGTCCGGCGACCCCGAGGCACCGACCGAGCCCGCCCCCGGACTTGGCGTACTGGACCAGCTGATCGACGGCTTCGGGCGCATGGGACTGCCGGTGGAGGTCGAGCTGTCCACGACCGAGCCGACGGGGCGGCCGGACGGGCAGGGGCGAGGCCCGTGGCACAGCCGCAGCCCGGAGCAGGCGTCCGCCGTCATCGGCGATCTGCCGGCGGCCGTGGACCTGACCGCCTACCGGGTCGTCCAGGAGGCCCTGACCAATGCGCACAAGCATGGGGGCGAGGGCACCCGCGCGGTCGCCCGTATCGCCCGGGCCGGTGACCTGCTGGAGATCCTGGTCGTCGACGATGGCGCCGGAGGCCCTGTCGTCTCCGGCGGTCATGGCCTGATGGGCATGCGTGAGCGGGCCGCCGCGCTGGGCGGCGAGTGCACGGCGGGGCCGCGATACGGAGGCGGCTTCCGGGTGCACGTACGCTTGCCGCTGACGACCGTCAAGGCCGGGGAGGGGGCGGCGTGACCATACGGGTACTGCTGGCGGACGACCAGGCGCTGCTGCGCAGCGCGTTCCGCGTCCTGGTGGAGTCCGAGCCCGGCATGGAGGTGGTCGCGGAGGCGTCCGACGGCGCGGAGGCCGTCCGTCTCGTCAAGGAGACCGTTCCCGATGTCGTCCTCATGGACATCCGCATGCCCGGCGTGGACGGCATCGCCGCCACCCGCGAGATCAGTGCGGATCCGGCGCTGGACGGCGTCCGCGTCGTGATGCTGACGACCTTCGAGGCCGACGAGTACGTTGCGCAGTCGTTGCGGGCGGGGGCCTGCGGCTTCCTCGGCAAGGGCGCGGAGCCCGGCGAGCTGCTGTCCGCGATCCGGGTCGCGGCCGCCGGGGACGCGCTGCTCTCCCCGGCCGCGACCAAGGGACTGATCGCCAAGTTCCTGGCGCAGAGTGAGGATTCGGGCCTCGGTGAGAGCGGGGGCGAAGAGGCCGAGCGGCTGGCCACGCTCACCGGCCGCGAGCGCGAGGTCCTGATCCTCGTCGCGGGCGGGCTCTCCAACGACCGTATCGCCGAGCGGCTGGAGGTCAGCCCACTGACCGTCAAGACCCATGTCAACCGGGCGATGGCCAAGCTCGGGGCCCGCGACCGGGCCCAACTGGTCGTCATCGCCTATGAGTCGGGCCTGGTACGCCCAAGATCCCCGCAATGACCCGTAGGTGCCCGGCGAACGTGGCGGGGGAGAGGGTGGAGAGGCGCGTACTGCGAGCGCGGTACACGGCCGGTGAAGAGAACCGACCTGGGAGCGACGAAAACACCCTTACGCATAGCTGATCATATAAGCGGGCCGTTGTGCCCTTTTCTGTCGCTCGCATCGATCAGCAACGAAAAGAGACCTTCACCCATGTCCTGGCTGTCCAGAATCAGCCTCGTACAAAGGGGTTTGATAGCCCTGATGGCGATTGTCGCGATCGCCTTCGGAGCCGTAGCGATTCCCCAGCTCAAGCAGCAGCTGCTGCCGTCCATCGACCTGCCCATGGTGTCGGTGCTGGCCCCGTACCAGGGCGCGTCGCCCGATGTGGTCGAAAAGCAGGTCGTCGAGCCCCTGGAGGACACCATCCAGGCGGTCGACGGCATCACGGGCATCACATCCACGGCGAGCGAGGGCTCGGCCGTGATCATGGCCCAGTTCGACTACGGCAATGACACCAAGCGGCTGACCGCCGATGTCCAGCAGGCCGTGAACCGGGCCCGCGCCCAGCTGCCGGAGGACGTCGACCCGCAGGTCGTCGCCGGGGGTACGGACGACATGCCGGCCGTCGTCCTGGCCGCTTCCTCCTCCCGTCAGGACCAGCAGGCGCTGGCCGACCGGGTGGACCGCACCGTCGTGCCGGTGCTGAAGGACATCGACGGCGTCGGCCAGGTCAGGGTGGAGGGCGTCCAGGAGAGGATCGTCTCCGTCACACCGGACGACGCGAAGCTCGCGCGGGCCGGTCTGACGCCGGCCGCGATCGGGCAGGCCCTGCAGGCGGGCGGCGCGTCCATGCCGGCCGGTTCCTTCCCCGAGGACGGCCGCAGCAAGACCGTCCAGGTGGGCGGTAGCTTCACCACCCTGCGGCAGATCGAGGGCCTGCGCGTCGCGCCCGCCCCCGCTTCGGGCGCTCCCACGGGCGGTGACCGGGCGGCGAAGCCCGTACGCCTGGGCGACATCGCCACGGTGAAGGAGGAGCCCGCGACGGCCACCTCCATCACCCGTACCAACGGCCGGCCGAGCCTCGGCATCGTCATGACGATGGGTCAGGACGGCAGCGCCGTCGCCATTTCCAACGCGGTCCGGGACAAGCTGCCCGAGCTGCGCAAGGACCTGGGCACCGGAGCGGAGCTCACGGTCGTGAGCGACCAGGGCCCGGCGGTCTCCCGGGCCATCGAGAGCCTGACGACCGAGGGCATGCTCGGCCTGCTCATGGCCGTCGTGGTGATCCTCGTCTTCCTGGCCTCGCTGCGCTCGACGCTGGTGACGGCGGTGTCGATCCCGCTGTCCGTGGTCATCACCCTGATCGTGCTGTGGACCCGTGATCTGTCGCTGAACATGCTGACGCTGGGCGCGCTGACCATCGCCATCGGCCGGGTCGTCGACGACGCGATCGTGGTGCTGGAGAACATCAAGCGGCACCTGTCCTACGGCGAGGAGCGGCAGCACGCGATCCTCACCGCGGTCCGCGAGGTTTCCGGGGCGATCACCTCCTCGACGCTCACCACGGTCGCGGTCTTCCTGCCGATCGGTGTCGTCGGCGGCATGGTGGGCGCGCTGTTCGGCTCGTTCTCGCTGACCGTCACGGTCGCGCTGCTGGCCTCGCTGATCGTCTCGCTCACGGTCGTGCCGGTGCTCGCGTACTGGTTCCTGCGCGCTCCGAAGACCGGTGCCGGCGTTGACGCGGAGGAGCTGCGCCGGCAGGCCGAGGCGAAGGAGGCGCGCAGCCTGCTGCAGCGGCTGTACGTGCCGGTGCTGCGGTTCGCCACCCGCCGCCGCTTCACCAGCCTGGTCATCGCCGTGGCGGTGCTCGTCGGCACCTTCGGCATGGCGCCCCTGCTCAAGACCAACTTCTTCGACCAGGGCGACCAGGACACCCTCTCCATCAAGCAGGAGCTGAAGCCCGGCACCAGCCTGGATGCCGCCAACGCGTCCGCGAAGAAGGTCGAGAAGATGCTGGCCGGCCTGGACGAGGTCAAGGACTACCAGGTCACGGTCGGCTCCTCCGGCATCATGGCGGCCTTCGGCGGTGGTACGGGCGCCAACCAGGCCTCGTACCAGGTGAAGCTCAAGGACTCCGGCGGCTCCGACGCGGCGATCAAGGCGATCCGCGACGGGCTCGACAAGCTGGGGCCGGGGATCGGCCAGACCACGGTCGCGGTCGGCGACGGCTTCGGCAACCAGGACCTGCGCGTCGTGGTCAAGGCCGCGGACGCGAAGGTGCTGCGCGAGGCATCCGACAAGGTGCGCGATGAGGTCGCCAGGCTCGACGACGTCACCGACGTCCAGAGCGACCTCGCGCAGAGCGTCCCGCGGATCTCGGTCACGGCGAACGACCGCGCGGCCCGGTACGGCTTCACCGACGCGACCCTCGGTCAGGCCGTGGCGCAGGCGGTACGGGGTACCACCTCCGGCAAGGCGCTCCTCGACGACACCGAGCGGGACATCGTGGTGAAGTCCGCCAAGCCCGCGACGACCGAGGCCCAGCTGAAGAACCTGCCGCTGCCCACCGCGGCGGGCACGGTGAAGCTTCGCGAGGTCGCGGACGTCCGTACGGTGGCCGGGCCGGTGCAGATGACCCGGATCGACGGGGCCCGGGCGGCCACGATCACCGCGAAGCCGACCGCCGACAACACCGGCGCGGTGAGCGCTCAGCTCCAGTCGAAGATCAACGCGCTGGATCTGCCCGAGGGCGCGACCGCGGAGATCGGCGGCGTCTCGCAGGACCAGGATGACGCGTTCTCCTCGCTGGGCCTGGCCATGCTCGCGGCCATCGCGATCGTCTTCATGCTGCTGGTCGCGACCTTCCGCAGCTTGGTGCAGCCGATGATCCTGCTGGTGTCCATCCCGTTCGCGGCGACCGGCGCGATCGGCCTGCTGGTGGCCACCGGCACCCCGATGGGCGTCCCGGCGCTGATCGGCATGCTGATGCTGATCGGCATCGTGGTCACCAACGCGATCGTGCTGATCGACCTGATCAACCAGTACCGGGCGCAGGGCTACGGCATCGTCGAAGCGGTGGTCGAGGGCGGCCGGCACCGGCTGCGGCCGATTCTGATGACCGCGCTGGCGACGATCTGCGCGCTGTTGCCGATGGCACTGTCGATCACCGGTGACGGCGGCTTTATCTCGCAGCCGCTGGCGGTGGTGGTGATCGGCGGTCTGGTGACCTCGACGCTGCTCACGCTGCTGCTGGTGCCGACGCTGTACGCGATGATCGAGCTCCGCAAGGAGCGGCGTCGTACGAAGCGGGCGGCCAAGCGGGATGGCCGCTTGGCCGAAGGTGCGGATGCGGGCGACACCCGCGCCCCGGAACCCGCGGGCGTCTGACGCACAGAGCCCCGTTGTGCCCCCACCCGTTCCGCCCTGCGGAACGGGTGGGGGCACAACCTACCTGCGTGCAGCCGCGTATGAGACAGCCCCGGGCGCACCGTTGCAGACCGTGACCGGTGGCCGGTTCGGGCCGCCCTCCCCCAGCTACGGCTGGGGGTGCGCCCCAGGAGGTGCCTCCAGCCAGCTACGGCTGGGGGTGCGCCCCAGGAGGTGCCTCCAGCCAGCTACGGCTGGGGGTGCCCCCCGGAGGTGCCTCCAGCCCCGCGGAACGCATGCCCCCGAACCGCTGCCTACGGCAAGGCAAGCATCCGCTCCAGCGCGAGCTTCGCGAACTTCTCCGTCTCCGCGTCGACCTGGATCCGGTTGACCACCTTGCCCTCGGCCAGGGACTCCAGCGCCCACACCAGGTGCGGCAGGTCGATCCGGTTCATCGTCGAGCAGAAGCACACCGTCTTGTCGAGGAAGACGATCTGCTTGCCCTCGTCGGCGTAGCGGTTGGCCAGCCGCCGGACCAGGTTCAGCTCCGTGCCGATCGCCCACTTCGACCCGGCCGGCGCGGCCTCCAGGGTCTTGATGATGTACTCCGTCGAGCCGACGTAGTCCGCCGCCGCCACGACCTCGTGCTTGCACTCGGGGTGCACCAGCACGTTCACCCCCGGGATCCGCTCACGGACGTCATTGACGGAGTCCAGCGAGAACCGCCCGTGCACCGAGCAGTGGCCGCGCCACAGGATCATCTTCGCCGCGCGCAGCTCCTCAGGCGTCACCCCGCCGCCCGGCTTGTGCGGGTTGTAGACGACGCAGTCGTCCAGCGACATCCCCATGTCCCGTACCGCCGTGTTGCGGCCCAGGTGCTGATCGGGCAGGAAGAGGACCTTGTTCTGCCGGCGCTCCCCCCGCTCGAAGGCCCAGTCCAGCGCCCGCTTCGCGTTCGAGGAGGTGCAGATCGTGCCGCCGTGCTTGCCGGTGAAGGCCTTGATGTCGGCGGAGGAGTTCATGTACGAGACCGGGACCGTCACTTCGGCGATCCCGGCTTCCGTCAGCACGTCCCAGCATTCAGCCACCTGCTCGGCGGTGGCCATGTCGGCCATGGAACAGCCCGCGGCCAGGTCCGGCAGGACGACCTGCTGCTCATCGCTGGTCAGGATGTCGGCCGACTCCGCCATGAAGTGAACACCGCAGAAGACGATGTACTCGGCCTGCGGCCGGGCGGCCGCGTCCCGCGCGAGCTTGAAGGAGTCGCCGGTGACGTCGGCGAACTGGATGACCTCGTCGCGCTGGTAGTGGTGGCCGAGCACGAAGACCTTGTCCCCGAGCTTCGCCTTGGCCGCACGGGCCCGCTCCACCAGGTCCGGGTCGGACGGGGCGGGCAGGTCACCGGGGCACTCCACGCCGCGCTCGCTCTTCGGGTCGGCCTGGCGGCCGAGGAGGAGCAGGGCGAGCGGAGTCGGCTGGACGTCGAGAGTTTGGGCGGTGGTCACGTCACGCACCCTTTCTGTTTCTGCAGAGACGAGCCTTTTCGTCGAAATGACGCTATCTATCATAACTGCTTCGTGTCAGTTTGACGATGGGGATCGTGTCGATGTGACGCATCCCCGGGTGGCACACCGTCGGCGGGGAGCCCGTGCCCCAAGCCCAGCCGGTGTGCGAGCATGAAGGCGGAAAGAACGTGCCAGGCCCGGAATGAATCCGGGGCTCCTTCGGTTGCAGCCGAGGGCAACGGTCCGTACAACCCGGGAGAAGACCAGATGAGCGTTCAGGACGAGACCACCGTGAGCGACGGCATCATCCTGTCCGACGCCGCCGCGGCGAAGGTGAAGAGCCTGCTGGAGCAGGAAGGCCGCGATGACCTCGCCCTCCGCGTCGCCGTTCAGCCCGGCGGTTGCTCTGGCCTGCGCTACCAGCTCTTCTTCGACGAGCGGTCGCTCGACGGCGACGTCGTCAAGGAGTTCGACGGTGTCAAGGTCGTCACTGACCGTATGAGCGCCCCGTACCTGGGCGGCGCCTCCATCGACTTCGTGGACACCATCGAGAAGCAGGGCTTCACGATCGACAACCCGAACGCCACGGGCTCCTGCGCCTGCGGTGACTCCTTCCACTAAGAGCGAGTTTCGGGCCATACGCAGACGGCGAAGGCGGCGGATCCTTTCGGGTCCGCAGCCTTCGCCGCTTCCTCATGGGCCGGTCGTTCACCGCACCTTCGGGAGGTCCCCCAGCTTCGGGACGTCATTACCGGTGGAGGCGTCGACGACCTTCCGGCCGTCCAGCGGCTTGTCCAGGGACACCTTCTTGGTGAAGTGCTTCGCGATCTTGATGCACACCTGGTGCGGCTTCCGCTCCTTGGCGGTGACCTTGGCCTTCACCGTGCCGTCCGTCACCTCGGCGCGGGCCGAGTAGTCGCTGCACACTCCGCCCCAGAAGTGCAGGGACAGGACTCGGCCGTCGATGCTGTACGACTCGATGTGCACCGGGGTCACGGCCCCGGTCCCCGGCTTCGCAGGCTCCGGGGGCGGCGTGCTCGAGGGGCGCGCGATGTACTTCTGCTGCACGGCCGGGTAGGTGACCGTGAAAGTACGCTGCGGGCCCGTCGCGCCCGGCTGCTCCACCTGGTACAGCCACGACGGCACCAGCGTCTCCTGCCCGCCCACGAAGTGGATCGCCAGACCGAAGACCGCATCGCGTACGGGCACCTGCGTCTTCTTCGGCTTCGCGTCCTTCGTTGACGCGCACGGCTGCGTGTCGGGCTTGGTGACGGCACTGTCCTCGTTGAGCGGTACGGGCGTCGCGCAGCCGGCGATGCCGACCGTGCCGCCCCCGCCGGACTTGTTGAGCAGGGCGAGCGTCTCCTCGGCACCGAGCACCGGGTAGTCCGCGCCCTTGCGCAGCGTCGCCAGATGGCCGCTGCCGCTCACGACCTGCCCGTCCGCGCCGACCTGCAGGCCCGTGTGCCAGCCGTACGTCGGCAGCTTGTCCGGCACCGGGTTCGCGTTCACGGTCCGGATGGCACCGAGCGTCTGGCCCGCGTCGAGCTTGGCGCCGCTCAGCCCGATCCCCTTCAGGACCGGCGCGACCGCCTTCTTCGCCGCCGCCTCGGAGACCGGGCCCGCGCCGTCCCTGTTCAGGTCACCAGGGGCCGGACAGCGTGCGCCGCTGCTCTTGCCGGCGCGGCTGTCCTTGGGCGAGGGCGCCGACGGCTCCGCACAGCCGGTGCCGCCGCCCATCCCGTAGCGGGCGTACGTCCAGGTGCCCGGCGCCTTCTTGCTCACCGTGAGCGTGGGACCCGCCGCGTCCCGGGTGATCCCGAACTTCCAGCTGCCGTGGTCCAGGCGCGGAGCGCCCGGCACATCGAGGGCCTTCGCCAGCCGCTCGGCCTGCTCCCGCGTGACATCGCCCTGCGGCCGGTACACCGGAGCCGAGTCCGGCCCGTCGGGCAGCGGGCCCTTCGTTCGGTAGGTCACCCCGTACGGGTCCGGCTCTCCTGGGGCGATGCCCACGCTGCCTTCGCCGTTCCCGGATCCGGGGCCGGGGCCGTAGCCGTCCAGCTTCAGCGGTGGGGGACTGCCGTCCTTGCCGGCACCTGACGTGTCGGCGCCGGCGCCGCCGGCCGAAGCGGTCGACGCCCAGTAGGCGCCACCGCCGCCGGCCAGCAGGACCGCGGCCGCCACGGCTACGGCGACGAGCGTGGACCGCCGGCGCGGCGGGGTTTCGGCCGGGGGACTTTCCGGGGTGCCCTCGTGGGGGTGCTCGGTGGTCACCGCTTTGCTCCTTCGACTCCGCTCGACGGGTGATTTCGGGTCACCCGCCGAGGTGACGGGGACGCGGATTGGACGGAGCCGGAGCGTACGCGGTTCCCCCGGGCCGGAGTGGGAGCGACGCGTCAGTCGCCGTAGTCGGACATGCCGTCCAGCAGATGGGCGGAGCGGGCCGGGACCGTGACCCCGTGAATCAGGGAGGGCGACACCGGTGCCTCGGCAGTCTCCGGGAAGGGCACCCACTCCGGCGCCATCCGGGCGCAGTCACCGAGCAGCTCGGCAAGGGACTCGTTCTCCACGGCGAGCGGCAGGGGAGCGGACTCCATGTGCTTCGGCATACGTAACTCCCTTTCGGCTCGGCTCGTCTCCGGGCTCGTGCGCCCCGTACCGACGTCTTCCCTCAGCCCGCCGGCCTGGGGAATGCCCCACGACGGCTGTGCTCGATCATTGCTCGCTCGCCTGGTCAATGGGAGCGTCCCCGGGCAGAATTCGAGGGACCTCGGCACTGCGGCGCACCCTTCGGCTCGCCTCGCGCGGTCCATGGGCTCCGCACAGCCGCGGACCCCGTATGAGGCACCGTATGCACCAGCCACGCGGGGGGAAAAGCCCTACTATCGGGTAGTTTCGCCAGGTCGAGTGCGGAGATTCGAGCGGGGTAGCGTTGACTGTCCGTTCCGGTCCGTCCCGCAGGAGCACTCTCGCCGTGCGTATCGCAGTCACCGGCTCCATCGCCACTGACCATCTGATGACCTTCCCCGGCCGCTTCGCCAACCAACTGGTCGCCGAGCAGCTGCACACGGTCTCCCTCTCCTTCCTGGTCGACTCCCTCGACGTACGCCGTGGCGGCGTCGGCCCCAACATCTGCTTCGGCATGGGCCTGCTCGGGCTGCACCCGATCCTGGTCGGCGCGGCGGGCACGGACTTCGCCGAGTACCGCGCCTGGCTGGACCGGCACGGGGTGGACACCGCCTCCGTACGGATCTCGGAAGTGCTGCACACGGCCCGCTTCGTGTGCACGACGGACTCCGACCACAACCAGATCGCGTCCTTCTACACGGGCGCGATGAGCGAGGCCCGGAACATCGAGCTGCACCCGGTCGCGGAGCGGGTCGGGGGGCTGGACCTCGTCGTTATAGGAGCCGATGACCCCGAGGCGATGATCCGGCACACGGAGGAGTGCCGCTCGCGCGGCATCCCGTTCGCCGCCGACCCCTCCCAGCAGCTCGCCCGCCTCGACGGCGACGACATCCGGGTCCTCGTCGACGGTGCCGCGTACCTGTTCACCAATGAGTACGAGGCGGCGCTGATCGAGTCCAAGACCGGCTGGACGGCGGAGGAGATCCTCGGCCGCGTCGGCACGCGCGTGACGACGCTCGGCGCGCGGGGCGTGCGGATCGACCGGAAGGGCGAGGAGCCGATCGAGGTCGGCTGCCCGGAGGAGGAGGCGAAGGTCGACCCGACCGGCGTCGGCGACGCGTTCCGCGCGGGCTTCCTCGCGGGTGTGTCCTGGCAGCTCTCCCTGGAGCGGTCGGCGCAGCTGGGCTGCATGCTCGCGACGCTGGTCATCGAGACGCTGGGGACGCAGGAGTACGAGCTGCGGCGCGGGCACTTCATGGACCGCTTCACCAAGGCCTACGGCGAGGAGGCGGCGGCCGAGGTTCAGGCCCACCTGGCCTGACCCAGCCCTGTGGGGGCTCTGCCCCCACCTCCCGGTGCTCCGCCCACCCGCCCACATGGGGCGGGTGGGCGGAAACAACCGCGCCGCAGGCGCCGACGGCTACGACAGGCGGCGGACCAGGTAGGCCGAGCCGCGCTCCGCCGCGCGCTCGCCGACGTACTCCTGCCCCCGCATCTCGCACCACGCCGGGATGTCCAGCCGTGCCGCCTCGTCATCGGCCAGTACGGCCACGAGACCGCCCATCGGTACGTCCCCGATCACCTTCGCCAGCTCGATCACCGGGATCGGGCACCGCTTGCCCAGCGAGTCGACCGTCAGCGCGGGCGTCTCCCCGCCCGTCGCCTCGGACGCCGCGGAGGCAGCGTCGGCCGTCGGCGCGCCGAGCCGCTCGCGTACGCCCCGCACGACATCCGGCAGGACGGTGAGGAACCGCTCAACCTCCTCCTCGGGGGTGCCGAGCGGCAGCGACACCCGGACATTCCCCTCCGAAAGCACACCCATTGCCCGCAGCACATGGCTCGGTGTCAGTGTGCTGGAGGTGCAGGACGAGCCGGAGGACACCGAGAACCCGGCCCGGTCCAGCTCGTGCAGCACGGTCTCCCCATCGACGTAGAGACAGGAGAAGGTGACCAGGTGCGGCAGGCGCCGTACCGGATCCCCGACGACCTCGACGTCGGGCACAAGCTCAGGCACCCGGGCCCGGATGTCGTCCACCAGCTTGCGCAGCCGTTCAGCCTCCGTCGCGGCCTCCTGCTGGACCGCCCGGAGCGCGGCGGCGGCCGCCACCACCGCAGGGATGTTCTCGAACCCGGGCGCTCGCCCCTTCTCCCGCTCGTCCGCAGGGCCCTGTGGGGCGAACCGGACCCCCTTGCGTACGGCGAGCAGGCCGACACCGGGCGGGCCGCCCCACTTGTGCGCGCTCGCGGCCAGCAGTGACCAGTCGCCGCTGACCCGCCCCCAGGGCAGCGACTGCGCGGCGTCCACCAGCAGGGGGACCGAGGCTTCACCGCAGAGCTCTGCCACCTCGTCCACCGGCTGGGTTGTTCCGACCTCATGGTTGGCGGACTGGAGGCAGGCGAGCGCGGTGTCCGGGCGCAGTGCCTGTCCGTACGCCGTGGGGTCCACCCGGCCCGCACGGTCCACGGGGACCTCGGTGACCGAGCCGCCGTCCCTCTCGTGGGCCTCGGCGGAGTGCAGCACGGAGGAGTGCTCCACGGCGGACACGACGAGATGGCGGCCGATGCGGCGGCGGCCGGCCAGCGCTCCGGCGATACCGCTGTGGATGGCCTGGGTGCCGGACGAGGTGAAGGAGAGCTCGTCGGGCCGGCAGCCGACGGCCTCGGCGGCGGCCTCGCGGGCGGCGTCGATCAGCATCCGCGCCCGCCGGCCCTCGCGGTACAGCCGGGCCGGGTCGGCCCAGCCCTCGTCGAGCGCGGCGACCAGCGCCTCGCGAGCGACGGGGTGCAGAGGAGCGGACGATGCCGAATCGAAGTAGGCCACGTACGAACGCTAACGCTCCCCCCCCGCGGGCACCGCCCCAGTACGGCCGCCGACCTGCGTCCGCCGCCGCACTCGCGGACGGCCCGGCACCCCGCCGGGGCCCCGGCTCGCACGCGCGGCCGCGCCCCCGCAAACCCGCGCCCTCCCCGCGCCGGATCGGCACCGGCACCGAACCTGCACCGGCACGGCTGTGCCTGCCGCCGGGTACGGACGGGAGGCGACGGGGCCTCCGGGGTGGGGTCCTGGACGTAAAAGCTCCCCCAGCTACCGCTGGGAGGTGCCCCCGCCCAGGGCCGCCAGGCCCGAGGGCGCGCAGTCCAGGCCCCCCGGAGGCCCGGCGCCGACCCAGCCACCCGGCGCACGGCGGTGGTCCGTTGGCATCGTGCCACCACGGCCCACTGTGGCCGCCGGGGCGCTGCGCCCCGGGCATTTCCCCACGTAACCGCCTATTTATGGGCGGGTAGGGTGAGAGACCCGCGCCACCGGCCGCTTGGCCGGGGCAAGTTCGACGGTGGGGGCGGAAGGCCACCGGTGGTGGGACGCCCGCCGGCGGGCAGTCCGCCGGCCGACGTCCCTCGTCCCCCAACCCCGCCGGAGGCGAGATGGCACGTCAGATGGGTCGCGGAGCCCGCGATTCCACCCCTTCGGGGTGCGGCGCGGCGCGTTGGGCACCCTCCCCGCGCAGCCCCAAAAAGCGTCCAGTAGGGTTTGGTCCGCATAAACATCCAAACCCCTGCCCGCGCCAGGGCCGGCGACCGACCAGCGAGACGGCCGCAGCCGGCCGTGCGGGCGAGACTCTCGGGAAGGCGCTACGTGAGTCCCAACGGCTCCGACCGCTCGTCGCGGCGCCCGATGCGGCGGAAGCTGCCGCAGGCGCTGGCCGCGGGCCTGGTCCTTGCGACCGCCACCGGTTGCACATACAAGGACTTCCCCCGCCTCGGTATGCCAAGCCCCGTTACGGACGAGGCGCCGCGGATCCTTTCCCTGTGGCAGGGCTCCTGGGCGGCTGCGCTCGCCACGGGCGTGCTGGTGTGGGGCCTGATCCTGTGGAGCGTGTTCTTCCACCGGCGGTCCAGGACCAGGGTCGAGATCCCCGCTCAGACGCGGTACAACATGCCGATCGAGGCCCTCTACACCGTGGTCCCGATCATCATCGTCTCGGTGCTCTTCTACTTCACCGCCCGTGACGAGAGCGAGCTCCTCAAGATCTCCAAGAAGCCGGACCATGTCGTCAACGTGGTCGGCTACCAGTGGAGCTGGGGCTTCAACTACGTCGAGGACGTGGACGGCAAGCCGGCTACGCCGGGCAAGCTGCCCAAGGAGCTCTCGAGCATCGCGGACCGGGCCCTGAAGGGCGTTCCGACCGGCGCCGAGGGCGTCTACGAGACGGGCACCCCGGGCGAGAAGACGCCCGGCAATCCCAGCCCCGGCCCCACCCTGTGGCTGCCGAAGGGCGAGAAGGTCCGGTTCATCCTGACCTCGCGTGACGTCATCCACTCCTTCTGGGTGCTGCCGTTCCTCTTCAAGATGGACGTCATTCCGGGCCACACCAACGTCTTCGAGGCGACTCCGAACAAGGAGGGCACCTTCCGGGGCAAGTGCGCCGAGCTGTGCGGCGTTGACCACTCCCGGATGCTCTTCAACGTCAAGGTCGTCTCCCCGGAGGCGTACCAGGCCCATCTGAAGGACCTGGCGAAGAAGGGCCAGACCGGCTACATCCCGTCGGGCATCCCGCAGACGGAAGCCGCCAAGAATGCGGAGACGAACAAGGAATGAGCATCCTCAACGAACCCCAGGGTGCCGACACTGCCTCGTACGAGGACGAGCTGCCGGTGCGCCGTAAGCAGCCGGGCAATGTCGTGGTGAAGTGGCTGACGACCACCGACCACAAGACGATCGGCACGCTCTACCTCACCACGTCGTTCGCGTTCTTCCTGATCGGCGGCGTGATGGCGCTCCTGATGCGCGCCGAACTCGCTCGTCCCGGCTCGCAGATCATGTCGAACGAGCAGTTCAACCAGGCGTTCACGATGCACGGCACGATCATGCTGCTGATGTTCGCGACGCCGCTGTTCGCCGGTTTCGCGAACTGGATCATGCCGCTGCAGATCGGCGCGCCCGATGTGGCGTTCCCGCGGCTGAACATGTTCGCCTACTGGCTCTACCTGTTCGGCTCGCTGATCGCGGTGGCCGGCTTCCTCACCCCGCAGGGCGCGGCCGACTTCGGCTGGTTCGCGTACACGCCGCTGTCGGACGCGGTCCGCTCGCCGGGTGTGGGCGCCGACATGTGGATCATGGGTCTGGCGTTCTCCGGCTTCGGCACGATCCTCGGCTCGGTCAACTTCATCACCACGATCATCTGCATGCGCGCTCCGGGCATGACGATGTTCCGGATGCCGATCTTCTGCTGGAACGTGCTGCTCACCGGTGTGCTCGTGCTCATCGCGTTCCCTGTGCTGGCGGCCGCGCTGCTGGCACTGGAGGCGGACCGCAAGTTCGGGGCGCACATCTTCGACCCGGCCAACGGCGGGGCGCTGCTGTGGCAGCACCTCTTCTGGTTCTTCGGCCATCCCGAGGTGTACATCATCGCGCTGCCGTTCTTCGGCATCGTTTCCGAGATCGTCCCGGTCTTCAGCCGTAAGCCGATGTTCGGTTACATCGGTCTGGTCGCCGCGACGATTTCGATCGCCGGTCTGTCGGTGACGGTGTGGGCGCACCACATGTATGTCACGGGCGGTGTGCTGCTGCCGTTCTTCTCCTTCATGACCTTCCTGATCGCGGTCCCGACCGGTGTGAAGTTCTTCAACTGGATCGGCACGATGTGGAAGGGCTCGCTGAGCTTCGAGACGCCGATGCTCTGGTCCATCGGCTTCCTGGTCACCTTCCTCTTCGGTGGTCTGACCGGTGTCATCCTGGCCGCGCCGCCGCTGGACTTCCACGTCTCGGACTCGTACTTCGTGGTCGCCCACTTCCACTACGTGGTCTTCGGAACCGTCGTCTTCGCGATGTTCGCCGGCTTCCACTTCTGGTGGCCCAAGTGGACGGGCAAGATGCTCGACGAGCGGCTCGGCAAGATCACCTTCTGGACGCTCTTCGTCGGCTTCCACACCACCTTCCTCGTCCAGCACTGGCTGGGCGCCGAGGGCATGCCCCGCCGTTACGCCGACTACCTCGCCGCCGACGGTTTCACCGCGCTCAACACCGTCTCGACGATCGGCTCCTTCCTGCTCGGCCTGTCGGTCCTGCCGTTCTTCTACAACGTCTGGAAGACCGCCAAGTACGGCAAGAAGGTCGAGGTGGACGACCCCTGGGGCTACGGCCGTTCGCTCGAATGGGCGACGTCCTGCCCGCCGCCGCGGCACAACTTCCTCACGCTGCCGCGGATCCGCTCCGAATCCCCGGCGTTCGACCTGCACCACCCCGAGATCGCCGCGCTCGACGAGCTCCAGTTCCACGCAGGTGAGAAGGAGCTGGCTGGCAAGGAGGCCGGCAAGTGAAGATCCAGGGACGCATGTTCATCTGGCTGGCCGTCTTCATCCTGGCCATTGCCATCGTGTATGGCGTGTGGTCGCATGAGCCGGTCGGCACCACGGCGCTGTTCCTCGCCTTCGGCCTGAGCATCATGATCGGCTACTACCTGGCGTTCACCGCTCGCCGGGTGGACACCGGTGCGCAGGACAACAAGGACGCGGACGTCGCCGACGACGCCGGCGAGCTGGGCTTCTTCAGCCCGCACAGCTGGCAGCCGCTCTCGCTGGCCATCGGTGGCGCGCTCGCCTTCATGGGCGTGATCTTCGGCTGGTGGCTGCTGTACTTCTCCCTGCCTGTGATCCTCGTGGGTCTGTTCGGCTGGGTGTTCGAGTACTACCACGGCGAGAACGCCAACCAGTAGCGCGTCGTGGCACCGCAGCGTGGGTCGGGTCCGGTAAACCTCGGTTGCCGGACCCGACCCATTTGTACGAATCCAGCGCGCCATTTCGCGTAGTTTTTCCTACCTTGTGACCATGAGTCACACGCCTCGAATACGAACCGTGCTGAGCTGTGCCTTGCTGGTGGCGGCACCCGTTGCGGTGTTCGTCTCCGCCTGCGACTCCGGGTCGCACCCGCTGTCCGCCAAGCCCTACGACGCCGCCGGGCAGGTCGTCTTCGACGGGGCGTCGACAGGCGGCAAAATAGATCCCGACAAGCCGCTCGAGATATCCGCCAAGGGTCATGACGGCCGAATAACCGATGTGACCGTCACCGACGCCGCCGGACGCTACATACGCGGCGAACTGGCCGCCGACGGCTCCCGCTGGCGCAGCACATCGCCGCTCGCCGCAGGCGCCCACTACACCCTCCGCGTCAGCACCGAGAACGAGGACGGTTCTCCCGGCCGCAAGACGGTCGAGTTCGACACCGCCTCCGCAGGCAAGCTGATACGCATCACCTTCGGCCCCGACGCCGGTACGTACGGCGTGGGACAGCCGATCACCGCCAAGCTCAGCCACCCCGTCAAGGACGACAAGGCGCGCGACGCCGTCGAACACGGGCTGAAGGTCGAATCCCAGCCCCGAACCGAGGGCGCCTGGCACTGGGTGGACGACAAGACCCTCCACTACCGCCCCCGCGACTACTGGCCCGCTCACACCACGATCCGTGCGAGCAGCAACCTGGACGGCGTGAGCCTTGGCAACGGCCTGCACGGGGGCGCCGCCGAACCCCTGCAGCTGAAAATCGGCGACCGGTTCGAGGCCATCACGGACGCCGGGTCGCACACCATGACCGTCAAACGCAACGGCAAGGTCCTCCGTACGATCCCCATCACCACCGGCAAGCCGGGCTACGAGACCCGCAACGGCATCAAGGTCGTCCTGGCCAAGGAACCCCTCGTCCGCATGACCAGCGCCAGCATCGGCGCCTCGGACTTCTACGACCTGCAGGTCCACTGGGCGACCCGCGTCACCTGGAGCGGCGAGTACGTCCACGCCGCCCCCTGGTCGGTCGGCTCTCAGGGCTCCGCCAACACCAGCCACGGCTGCACGGGCATGAGCACCGACAACGCCAAGTGGCTGTACGACAATGTGCGGCTGGGCGACATCGTCCAGGTCGTCAACAGCAACGGCGAGATGATGACCGCCTTCGACAACGGCTTCGGCGACTGGAACATGTCCTGGGACGAGTGGCGCAAGGGCAGCCTCGTCCAGATCACGGCCAAGCCCGGGGACAGCGGCACTTCCGGCGACTCGGCCCGGCTGCGGCCCCGGGTGTGAGCGGTCCCTGCCGGAGACGTGCGGCGGTTCAGGCGTTCAGCGAGAGCCGGGCGCGCAGCAGCCCGGCCAGGGCGGTCGCCAGCTCCACCGGGTCCACCGGCAGCGTCACCGCGGCATCGGCCCGGCTCCAGGACGCAAGCCACGCGTCCTGGGGCCGGCCGATGAGCACCAGCACCGGCGGGCACTGGAAGATCTCGTCCTTGATCTGCCGGCACACGCCCATCCCGCCGGCGGGCACCGCCTCGCCGTCGAGTACGCACACATCGATCCCGCCTTGCTCCAGGGTGCTGAGGACCGCCGGAAGCGTGGCGCACTCCACGAACTCGACGGGCGGCAGATCGGCGGCGGGGCGGCGCCCGGCCGCCAGCCGTACCTGCTCCCGGGTGCCCGCGTCGTCGCTGTAGACCAGCACCGTGGCAGTCGGCTGCATCGTTCCTCCACGCTTCTCAATGAGCACAGCACTGGGTGGGAGCGTGCATGGGATCTCCCCACCGAAGGTAGGCAAGGATGCTACTCCGCAAGCGGCTCCGGGGAAGAGGGTTGCAACGATTCAAGATCCGGCCGACGGCTCGTCAGGACTGGTCGGCGCGGGCCCGGCAGGGCGCTCCGGAAGATACGCTTCCCTCCTTCGAGGGACTGCCTTCAGCACCGTTTGAGCAGGGCACACGTCCTTGACACACCGATTGGCACCCCCCGGAGTGAGGGCGGGATAAGCGACCGACATAATGTCGGTCGTGGCGACAGCAACGACAGTAGAAATCGGGCACGCGCACCCGTCGGTCAATCGGCCGAACCTCACCAGCGTCGGTACCATCATCTGGCTGAGTTCCGAGCTGATGTTCTTCGCGGCCCTCTTCGCGATGTACTTCACCCTGCGGTCGGTGACCGGTGAGGCGCACTGGAAGGAAATGGCTTCCGCGCTGAACTTCCCGTTCTCCGCGACCAACACCACCATCCTGGTGCTCTCCTCCCTCACCTGCCAGCTGGGCGTGTTCGCCGCTGAGCGCGGTGACGTGAAGAAGCTGCGCGGATGGTTCGTGATCACCTTCATCATGGGTGCGATCTTCATCGGCGGCCAGATCTTCGAGTACACCGAGCTGGTCAAGCACGAGGGCATCTCGCTCTCCTCCGACCCGTACGGCTCGGTGTTCTACCTGACCACCGGCTTCCACGGCCTGCACGTGACGGGCGGTCTCATCGCCTTCCTGCTGGTCCTGGGCAGGACGTACGCGGCCAGGAGGTTCACCCACGAACAGGCCACGGCCGCCATCGTCGTGTCCTACTACTGGCACTTCGTCGATGTCGTCTGGATCGGCCTCTTCGCCACGATCTACATGATCAAGTAATCGGTCGCTGAACGAGACCCGCATTACCGACAGACACAGCAGCCAGAAGCATCGACGCAGAAGATCCTGACACCGGGGTAATCCGTGAAAAAGCTCTCCGCACGACGGCGCCATCCGCTGGCGGCGCTTGTCGTCCTACTCTTCGCGCTGGCGGTCACCGGGGGGCTGTACGCCGCGTTCGCGCCCGCGGACAAGGCACAGGCCGATGATGCCGCGCAATCCCTCTCCATCGAGGAGGGCAAGAAGCTCTACTCCGTAGGCTGCTCCAGCTGCCACGGCACCGGCGGTCAGGGCACCTCCGACGGCCCGAGCCTGGTGGGCGTGGGCGCCGCCGCCGTGGACTTCCAGGTGGGCACCGGCCGTATGCCGGCCCAGCAGCCGGGCGCCCAGGTGCCGAAGAAGAAGAGGATCTACACGCAGGCCGAGATCGACCAGCTGGCCGCGTACATCGCCTCCCTGGGCCCGGGCCCGGCGAAGCCGGCCAAGGACGAGTACAGCCCCGAGGGTGCGAACATCGCGAACGGCGGAGAACTCTTCCGTACGAACTGCGCGCAGTGCCACAACTTCACCGGCAAGGGCGGTGCCCTCACCGGCGGCAAGTACGCCCCGTCGCTCGAGGGCGTCGAGCCGAAGCACATCTACGAGGCCATGCAGACCGGCCCCCAGAACATGCCTTCCTTCCCGGACACCGTGATGCCGGAGAAGGACAAGAAGGACATCGTCGCCTACCTGGAGACGGTCAACAGCGGCAGCTCGGCGAGCCCCGGCGGCTTCAACCTGGGCGGGCTCGGCCCGGTCAGTGAGGGCCTGTTCGGCTGGATCTTCGGCCTCGGCCTGTGCGTCGCCGCCGCCATCTGGGTCGCCGCCCGGACCGCAAAGGCCAAGAAGTCATGAGTCAGACTGGATCCCACAACAACGTGCCCGAAGAACACCTGCCAAGTGAGCAGGCGGCTCACGAAGGCGCGGTAGCCGTCGCGGAGAACCCGTTCGCCGACCCGGGGCTGCCGCCTCACGCGCACCGTAAGCAGGACATCGACGAGCGGGCCGCCAAGCGCTCCGAGCGCACGGTCGCGCTGCTCTTCACCACGTCCATGCTGGCGACGATCGCCTTCATCGCCTCGTACGTGGTCTTCCCGATCGACGAGATCGTGTTCGTGTGGCCGCTCGGTCACATCAGCGCCCTCAACCTCGCTCTGGGCGCCACCCTCGGCATTGCGCTCTTCTGCATCGGCGCGGGCGCGGTCCACTGGGCCCGCACCCTGATGTCGGACGTGGAAATCGCCGACGACCGGCACCCCATCGAGGCCCCGCCCGAGGTCAAGGCCAAGGTCATGGCCGACTTCAAGCAGGGCGCCGAGGAGTCCGGCATCGGCCGGCGCAAGCTGATCCGCAACACCATGCTCGGTGCGCTGGCCATGGTCCCGCTGTCCGGTGTGGTGCTGCTGCGCGACCTCGGCCCGCTGCCGGAGGACAAGCTCCGCCACACGCTGTGGGGCAAGGGCAAGCTGCTGGTCAACCAGAACACCAATGAGCCGCTGCGTCCTGAGGACGTCACCGTCGGCTCCCTGACCTTCGCCAAGCCGGAGGGCCTGGAGGACGACGCCGAGGACTTCAACGTCGAGATCGCCAAGGCGGCGCTGATGATCGTCCGGCTGCAGCCGGAGGACATCAAGGACAAGCGCGAGCTCGACTGGTCGCACGACGGCATCGTCGCGTACTCCAAGATCTGCACCCACGTCGGCTGCCCGATCAGCCTGTACGAGCAGCAGACGCACCACGTGCTGTGCCCGTGCCACCAGTCCACCTTCGACCTGTCCGACGGCGGTCGAGTGATCTTCGGCCCGGCAGGTCACGCACTGCCGCAGCTGCGGATCGGCGTGAACAAGGACGGCTACCTCGAGGCGCTCGGCGACTTCGAGGAGCCCGTCGGCCCGAGCTTCTGGGAGCGCGGATGAGTACTTCGACGAGCGCACAGGCCACGCGGCGCCCGGCCTCCAAGGGCGAGCGGATTGCCGACTGGACCGACGGCCGGCTGGGCATCTACAGCCTGGCCAAGACCAACATGCGCAAGATCTTCCCGGACCACTGGTCCTTCATGCTGGGCGAGGTCGCCCTCTACAGCTTCATCATCATCATCCTCACGGGTGTGTATCTGACGCTGTTCTTCGTGCCCAGCATGGCCGAGGTCGAGTACCACGGCTCTTACATCCCGATGCACGGCATCCGGATGACCGAGGCGTACGCCTCGACGCTGGACATCAGCTTCGACGTCCGTGGCGGTCTGCTCATCCGGCAGATCCACCACTGGGCCGCGGTGATCTTCCTCGCGGCGATGTTCCTGCACATGATGCGCGTGTTCTTCACGGGCGCCTTCCGCAAGCCGCGTGAGATCAACTGGGTCTTCGGCTTCCTGCTGTTCGTGCTCGGTATGTTCACCGGCTTCACCGGCTACTCGCTGCCGGACGACCTGCTCTCCGGCACCGGTGTCCGCTTCATCGAGGGCGTCATCCTGGCGACCCCGCTGGTCGGCACCTACCTCCAGTTCTTCATCTTCGGAGGCGAGTTCCCGGGCACGGACATCATTCCGCGGTTCTTCACGATCCACATCCTGCTGCTGCCCGGCATCATGCTGGGCCTGCTGGTGGCGCACCTCATCCTGGTCTTCTACCACAAGCACACGCAGTTCCCCGGGCCCGGCAAGACGGAGAAGAACGTCGTCGGCATGCCGCTGCTGCCGGTCTACATGGCCAAGGCGGGAGGCTTCTTCTTCCTGGTCTTCGGCATCATCGCGCTGATCGCCGGCACCTTCTCCATCAACGCGATCTGGGCCATGGGGCCGTACCGCCCCGACCAGGTCTCCACGGGTGCGCAGCCCGACTGGTACATGGGCTTCGCCGAGGGCCTGGTCCGTGCGATGCCGGGCTGGGAGATCAACTTCGGCCACCACTACACCCTCAACCTGGGTGTGCTGGTTCCGATCCTGCTGTTCCCGCTGATGCTGATCGCCATCGCGGTGTACCCGTTCATCGAGTCCTGGGTCACCGGCGACAAGCGCGAGCACCACATCCTGGACCGCCCGCGCAACACCCCGGTCCGCACCGGTATTGGTGCCGCCTGGGTCGCCGCGTACTTCGTGATGCTGATCGGTGGCGGCAACGACATCTTCGCCACCCACTTCCACCTGTCGATCAACGCGGTGACCTGGTTCGTCCGGATCGGCTTCTTCGCGATCCCGGTGCTGGTGTTCCTGATCACCAAGCGGATCTGCCTCGGGCTGCAGCGTCGCGACCGGGACAAGGTGCTGCACGGTCGCGAGACCGGCATCATCAAGCGCCTGCCGCACGGCGAGTTCATCGAGGTGCACGAGCCGCTCTCGCAGGACCAGCTGTACGTGCTCACCCAGCACGAGCAGCCCAGGCCGCTCGAGATCGGGCCCGCCGTCGACAAGAACGGTGTGGAGCGCAAGATCCCGCTCACGCAGAAGCTGCGGGCGAAGCTCTCGGAGGCCTTCTACGGCAGGGACAACCAGATCCCCAAGCCGAGCGCCGAGGAGTACCGGGAGATCACCAGCGGCCACGGCCACCACTGATCTCCAACCCGTGAATCGCCACGGCAAGAGCCCCGTCCATCCGCTGGACGGGGCTCTTTGCCGCTCCCCGGCCCGGATAGGCTGGACCTGCCCAGACACCCACGGATCCAGGAGCGGACCATGAACGTTGTGACCCCGGCAGGTGGGGGCACCCCCGGCGAAGCCAGGGGGCGCGACAGCGTGGCGGACCTTCCTCAGACTCCGTCCGGGGGTGCCCCCTCCTGGCCGGACGTGCTGAGTACGCTGCTCGAGGGCCAGGACCTGAGCGCCGACGACACGGCCTGGGCCATGGACCGGATCATGCGGGGGGAGGCGACCGACGCGCAGATCGCAGGCTTCGCGGTCGCGCTGCGCGCCAAGGGCGAGACGGTGGACGAGGTCTCCGGGCTCGTACGGACCATGTACGCGCACGCGCATCTGATCGACGTGCCCGGCCCGAGCGTCGACATCGTCGGCACCGGGGGCGACCGCGCGAAGACCGTCAACATCTCCACCATGTCGTCGGTCGTCGTGGCCGGTACGGGTGCCAAGGTCGTCAAGCACGGAAACCGCGCCGCCTCCTCGGCGAGCGGTGCCTCGGATGTGCTGGAGAAGCTCGGGGTCAATCTGGAACTGTCGCCGCAGCGGGTGGTGGAGGTGGCCGAGGAGGCCGGCATCACCTTCTGCTTCGCGGTGAAGTTCCACCCCTCGTTGCGCCATGTGGCCGCCGCTCGGCGCGAACTGGGCATCCGTACCACGTTCAACATCCTGGGTCCGCTGACCAACCCGGCGCGGGTACGGGCCCAGGCCACTGGTGTCGCCGATGCCCGGATGGCGCCGATCGTGGCCGGTGTGCTTGCCGAGCGTGGCACTTCGGCGCTGGTGTTCCGCGGCGACGACGGCCTTGATGAGCTGACGACGACCGCCACCTCGCAGGTGTGGGTGGTCCGCGACGGGACCGTGCGTCAGGAGGCCTTCGACCCGCGGGAGGTGGGGATCGAGCTGGTGCCGGTCGAGGCTCTGCGCGGGGCGGACGCCTCGTACAACGCCGATGTCGCCCGTCGGCTGTTCGGCGGGGAGAAGGGGCCCGTACGGGACGCGGTGCTGCTCAACTCGGCGGCGGCGCTGGTGGCTCTGGGGCCCACGGACGCGCCGCTGGTGGAGCAGATCGCGGCCGCCATGGAGCGGGCCGCGGAGTCGATCGACTCCGGTGCGGCGCGGCGGGTGCTGGAGCGGTGGGTCGAAGCCAGTAACACCTAGTGCCGCGTCAGCCAGGGTTTGCCCCGCTCACCGCCCTGGCACGGCCATCTGCTGCGTTGCCCGGCTGTTTTAGCTCCTCACACCTGCGCTGCCGCGGTGCTCCTCGCCTGCGTTTTCACGGGAGTTCGCCATGGTTGTCCCCACCGCCGTCGCCGACCAGTCGATTTGTTCCCCATTGCCCGTTCTTGGATGGGATGTTCTTGTGCCACTCGTGACCGGTGGCGAGGTGACGTACGCGGCCCTCGACTACGCCGCCAGTGCCCCCGCGCTGCAGCGGGTGTGGGACGATGTCGCCGCGTACGCCCCGTACTACGGAAGTGTGCACCGGGGCGCCGGATATCTCTCGCAGCTGTCCACCGACCTGTTCGAGAACAGCCGCGCCGCAGTCGCCGAGTTCCTCGGCTGCCGCGAGGGGGACCAGGCCGTCTTCACCCGCTCCACCACCGACTCCCTCAATCTGCTGGCCGGAGCGCTGCCTCAGGGTACGCAGGTCTTCGTCTTCGAGACCGAGCACCACGCCTCGCTCCTGCCGTGGCGGGACGCCGACGTCAGCTACCTCAATGCGCCGCGCTCCCCGCAGGAGGCGGTGCGGACGCTGGAACGGGCCCTGGCCGGCCATAAACCGGGCGGGACCGCGCTGGTGTGCGTGACGGGCGCGTCGAATGTCACCGGTGAGCTGTGGCCGGTGCGCGAACTGGCTGCCGTCGCCCATGCGCACGGCGCCCGCATCGTCCTCGACGCCGCCCAGCTCGCCCCTCACCACCCGGTGAACATCGCGGAGTTGGACGTCGACTGGGTGGCCTTCTCCGGGCACAAGCTGTACGCGCCGTTCCAGCTCGCACTTCGCGGCCGCGCTGTCCGCGGAGTACGGCATCGGGGTGCGCGACGGTCTGTTCTGCGCCCACCCGCTCGTACGGACCCTGGTGGGCAATGAGCCCCAGGAGCCGGGCGAGTGCGGGGCTCCCGATGCGGAGCCGGGGGAGAGGTCGCTGAACGCCATCCGGGTCAGCTTCGGCGCGGGTACGCCGGACGAGCACGTGGAGCGGTTCCTCGGGGCGGTGAGGGAGTTGGTCCGGGACGGGGCGAAGTGGACGTACCGGACGGAGGAGGGGCGGTGTGTTCCCGCCCGCGGCTAGCGCCCCGAACGGCTCGGGCGGTGTGCCCCGGACGGTGCGCGCCCGGGGCACGCCGCCCTTCATTGGCGGGCGGGCGGATGCGCGGGGATTACCGGCCGCCCTGGGAGGGCGGGGTATGTGTCAGGTCTTCCCACTCGCCCCATTTATGGGGCGGGTGGGCGGAAAACCCCGTGCCGTAGGCGCGGCAAAGCCCCGGCGGGCAGCGCCGGGGTGAGGGTGCCGCGCTGGTGGGGTGCCCCATGCCGAAGGCCAGGGGACGCTACGCGTCGAGGCCGATCGCGAACGCCGCCTCGAGGTCGTGCTGCGAGTACGTACGGAAGGCCACGTGCGTGTCCGTGGCGGTCACACCCGGGATCTTGCTGATCCGCCCCGGGATGACATCCGCCAGGTCGTCATGCCGCGCCACCCGCACCATGGCCACCAGGTCATACGTACCGGTGACCGAGTAGACCTCGCTGACCCCCTCCAGGGCGGCGATCGACTCGGCGATCTCCGGGATGCGGTCCACGCTGGTCTTGATGAGCACGACTGCGGTGATCACGGCTGGCTGTCTCCCTCGCTCGCCCTGGCTGCGCTGCTCACTCTAGCCCCACCCCGGTAGCGCCCCGAGGCCAAGAGGAAGCCGAGGCAGAAGCCCACAAGGTGGGCGAGGTAGGCCACGCCCGGCTGGGTGGTGGCGGTCCGGGCCGCCAGCCACTGCAGGGCGAACCAGAAGATCAGCACCGCCCAGGCGGGAAACCGCAGCGGCAGGAAGAACAGAAACGGGAACAGGCTGGTCACCCGGGCGCTCGGAAACAAGCGCAGGAAGGCGCCCAGCACCCCCGAGATCGCCCCGGAGGCCCCCACCAGCGTCTGGGTGGAGCCGGCGTGCGCCACCGCGTATCCGACCAGCGCCAGATAGCCGGTGACCAGGTAGAACAGGGCGTAGGCGGCCCGTCCCATCCGCGCCTCGGTCATGCCGCCGAAGACGTGCAGAAACAGCATGTTGCCGAGCAGATGCAGCCAGCTGCCGTGTACGAAGAGCGCGGTCAGCGGGGTGACCAGGGCGCCCGGCCGCCCCGTCAGCAGATCGCTGGGGATCACGCCCCAGCGCTCGAAGTAGGCGGCCTGGGCGGCAAGCAGGTCCTCGCCCGTGCCGTAGGCGGGACTGAGCCCGGAGGTGGGCCCGAGAACGAATACCAGGCAGCACAGGCCCATGAGGCTGTACGTCACCACGGGCCCTCCGCGGGCCGTCTCCTTGGTCGTCGCCAGCGGCTTCCGGATCATGTCCAGAGCATGTCGTAACGGGACGGACCTGCCCAGAGTGCCTCGCCGTGCCGCCGTTGGTTGCCCGGCCCCCGCGCCTGCGAGTGGCCAGGTCGTAGGGTTACCAGAAACGCGGCAGCACAGGCGGACGACGAGGAAGACGAGGGCGGAACCGATGGGCGTTCCCCAGCCGACAGCCGAGACCCGGTGGCGCTGCACTCTGTGCGGCAACCTCACGCGTTTCGATGTGACCCGCTCGACCAAGGCGGTCGAGTACGTGCACCTCGACCTGGCCGGGGAGCCGAAGGTCGAGGAGCGCGAGGTGATCAGTGAGACCATCGAGTCGGTGCGCTGCCGCTGGTGCAACGCAGTCGACCAGATCGAACTGGTGGACCGCCCGGGCGCGAACGCCTGAGAACGGAGCGGTGACAGGTGGTGGAGCGGACGAACGGCGCCGGCGAGGCCGATGACGGCCGCGCGGCGGCCGACGAGGTGCTCGACCGCCCGCTGCCGGAGGGAGTCCGGCGCCGGGTCGTCGCGGTCGTCGCGGACGCCTTCGGCACGCTCACGGTCGCGGAACTCCCGCCTCAGCTGAGGCAGTACGCCCGTTTCACCCCGACCCGCCGGGCCAAGTTCGCCGGCAATGCCATGGCGGCCGCGCTGGAGAGCCACGCCCTGTTCCGGCAGCGGGTCGGCGAGCGGCTGCGGGAGACGCAGTCCGAGCTGGCCGAGGCTCTGGAGTCGGGCTCCATCCCGGCCGCCGCGGACCCGCTGGACGTGGCCGCGGCCGCCTATGTGCTGCGGCCGCCCGGCTGGGTCAAGCTGGTCGCGGCCGCCGGCGAGGAGGCGCAGCGGGCGCACGCCGAGAAGGCGGGCGAGGATGCGGCGCGCGAGCTGCGGCGGCTGCGCGAGGAGCTGGCGGAGGCCCGCAACGCGGCCCGGGCCGAGGCAGATCGGATGCGCGCGGAACTGGACGCGGCTCGCAAGGAATCGGACGGTTTGCAGCGCAAGCTGCGCAGCGCCGTGAGCGATGTACGGCGGGGCGAGGCGGCGCTGCGGAAGGCCGCCGCCGAGCTGGAGGCCGTACGGTCCGCCGCCGCTGCCGAGAAGGCGGCTGCCGAGGGCGAGCTGCGCCGGCTCAAGGCCCGGTTGTCGGAGGCGGAGTCGGCGCTCGAGGCGAGCCGCCGGGCCGTGCGCGAGGGGCGCAGCGTGGAGGACATGCGGCTGCGTCTGCTGCTGGACACGGTGCTGGACGCGGCGCAGGGGCTGCGGCGCGAACTGGCCCTGCCACCCGCCTCGATGCATCCGGCCGACATGGTGGAGGCGGTGGAGCCGGGGCGGATGACACCGAAGGACATCGCCGCCCGGGCGCTGTCGGAGAGCGATCCGGCGCTGCTGGACCAGCTGCTGGCGCTGCCGCAGGCGCATCTGGTGGTGGACGGCTACAACGTCACCAAGACCGGCTATCCGACGCTGCCGCTGGAGAAGCAGCGGCTGCGGCTGCTCGGCGGGCTGGCGGTGCTGGCGGCTCAGACGGGCGCCGAGATGACGTGTGTCTTCGACGGGGCGGAGCTGGCGGCGCCGGTACTGCTCGCGCCGCCGCGCGGAGTCCGGGTGCTGTTCAGCAAACCGGGGCAAACCGCCGATGAGTTGATCCGGCAGCTGGTGCGGGCCGAGCCGACCGGCCGGCCGGTTGTGGTGGTCTCCAGTGACCGTGAGGTGGCGGACGGGGTGGCGCGTGCCGGTGCCCGCCCGGTCGCGTCCGCTCTGTTGCTGAAACGGCTTTCGCGTACCTGATCAACTCCTGCGTGAATTGCCCGAATTGGCGTTTCACAGCGTCAAGCCGCCATTACTGCCTGTGTGACGAAAGTAAAGAAAACATGGCGCGCGGAAGTTTTTTCCGATCAGGATTTGAACCGATCACAAGAAGGTCACTAAGGTCTGGCCTCGAACCTCCGCGCGGTTGATCGTCCATCCGGGGCGACAGCGGAGGTACCGCCGAATCCGTATGTCGAGCAGGGGGAGCCCGACGGCGGAGCCGGGGTTTTGCAACCCCCACCTCCCGGTAGGCGGCTGGAGGAAGAAGGAGATCGCCCCCGTGGCGTCCCACCGTCGACCCAAGCAGCCGAGCCGCGCTCGCGTGAGCGTGCTCACCGCTACCGCCGCCGCAGCCGTCGCCCTGACCTCCCAAGCCGCACAGGCGGCCCCCGGGCCGAGCAAGAACGAGGTCAAGGCGAAGGTCGACAAGCTCTACGAAGAGGCCGAGCACGCGACCGAGCAGTACAACGGCATCAAGGAGAAGCAGGACCGGCTCGACAAGCAGATCGGCGACCTGCAGGACAAGGTGGCGCGCGGTCAGGACGAGCTGAACCAGCTCCGCGACGGCCTGGGTGCGATGGCCACGGCCCAGTACCGCTCCGGCGGCATCGACCCGTCCGTGCAGCTGCTGCTCTCCTCCAACCCGGACGACTACCTCGACAAGGCGTCCACCCTCGACCAGCTGAGCACCAAGCAGGCCGACGCCCTTCAGCGCATCGCCGACAAGCAGCGCACCCTGCAGCAGCAGCGCGAAGATGCCAAGGACAAGCTCTCCGAGCTCTCCCAGACCCGCAAGGCGCTGGGTGAGAAGAAGGACGAGGTCCAGGCCAAGCTCCGCAAGGCACAGGCCCTCCTCAACTCCCTGACCGCCGAGGAGCGGGCCCGCCTCGCCGCCGAGGAGCGGGCGCGCGCCAACCGCGCCCAACAGCGAGCCAGTCTGGGCAACGACTCCTCCGCCTCGGGCCGCGCCGCCGCCGCCCTGTCGGCCGCCCAGAGCAAGATCGGTTCGCCGTACGTCTGGGGCGCGACCGGTCCCAGCTCCTTCGACTGCTCCGGCCTCACCTCGTGGGCGTACAACCAGGCCGGCGTCTCCATCCCGCGGACCTCGCAGGCGCAGGCCAATGCCGGTACGCACCTCGGCATCAACGACCTCAAGCCGGGCGACCTGGTGATCTTCTACAGCGACCTGCACCACGTCGGCCTCTACGCCGGCAACGGGCAGGTCCTGCACGCCCCGCGGACCGGCACCACGGTGCGCTACGAGTCCATCAACAACATGCCGTTCATGTTCGGAGTGCGGATCTGACACCCCGTCGGCACCCGCCCGATCGGGCGAATCCGACACCTCGCGCCTGACTTCACGCCCCGCCGGTGACCTGCGACGTCACCGGCGGGGCGCTGTCGTACCCCGGCATCGGCGCGCCGCCGGCCGTCCGGCGAGCTGCTAGCGTCCGCCCGTCTGTCAGCGCGGTTCCGCCCTGGCGCCCATGTCCGTTTGCGCGGACGGCAGGAAGCCGGAAGCGCGGACCGGCTCACGAGTAGGAGCGCCGTCGAACGTGGCATCCCATCGCCGTTCTTCGCAGTCCGGCCTGGACCGGACCACCCGTACGTCCCGGACGACCGTCGTGTCGGCCGCCGCGGCCGCCGCGGCCCTGTCCGCCGCACCCGTGGCGGCCGAACCGGGCGACAGCGCCGCCGATGTGCGGTCCCGTGTGGACCAGCTGTACGAGCAGGCGGAGCAGGCCATCGAACGGTTCGACGCGGCGGACGAGCACACCGACCGGCTGCGCAAGGAACTCGAGCGCGTCCAGGACCGCTTGGCCCGCAGCCAGGAACGGGTCAACCGGATGCGGGACGGACTCGCCGTCCTCGCGGGGGCCCAGTACCGCTCCGGCGGCATCGACCCCGCCCTCGCTCTCATCCTCTCCTCCGACCCGGACGGCTACCTCGACAGGGCGGCCACCCTCGACCGCATCAGCGACAACGAGGCCGGACAGCTGCGCGCCCTGCAGGAAGCCCAGCGCTCGCTGCGTCAGCAGCGCCAGGAGTCCGCCGGCATGCTCGCCGAACTCCAGCGCAGCCGCGCCGAGGTGGCCCGCTACAAGAAGACGGTGGAGCGCCGGCTGGCCCGCGCGCAGCGGATGCTGGACGCGCTCTCCCCGGCGGAGCGGGCGGCGTACGGGCGTGCGTCGCGCGCCGTCGGCCGGCTGGACCTGGGTGGCGGGTGGCAGGGCCTCGGGCCGTCCTCGCCCCGCGCCGCCGCGGCCGTGGCGGCCGCCAGGGGGGCCGTCGGCCGCCCGTACGTCTGGGGGCAGGCAGGGCCGAGCGGCTTCGACTGCTCGGGGCTGACCCAGTGGTCGTACGCCCAGGCCGGGGTGGCCATCCCGCGGACCTCGCAGGCGCAGCGGTACGCCGGGCGCCAGGTGCCGCTGAGCCAGGCCCGGCCGGGCGACCTCGTCGTCTACCGCGACGACGCCAGCCATGTGGGGATGTACGTCGGCAACGGCCAGGTCGTGCACGCCCCGTACCCCGGCGCCCGGGTGCGTTATGACCCGGTCGGCATGATGCCGGTCTCGTCGGTGACGCGGGTCTGAGCGCCGCCGGGCCGCTCACCTGGCCATCCCGGGCCGTACGCAGGGGAACTGTTCGCCCGTACGATCGAGCGCGTGGCGAGTGGCCGATGCGGGACAGAGCAGTGGGCGGCGTCGCGTGTCGCCTCGCGTCTCGCGACGCTTCTCACCGTGCTGGTGGTGCTGGCGACTGCCCTCGCCGGATGCGGCGCTCCGGCCGTTCCGGACTCCGACGCCCGCGGCATCCAGCGCATGCTGGACCGGCGGGCCGCCGCGCTGCTGCACCGGGACGCCGATGGCTTTCTGGCCGCCGTCGACCCCGCCGCGGACGGCTATCGCGATGAGCAGCGGCGGGTGTTCGGCAACCTTGCGGACGTACCCCTGGCGGACTGGCGGTACGAGCTGGTCCGGATCGGCGGGTTCGATGCCGCGCGCGGCGACGGCCGGCGCATCGCCGCCCAGGTGCGGTTCCGGTATCGCCTCACGGGGTACGACACCACGCCGGTGTCCACGGTGCAGCGGCTGACCCTCACCAGGCGGGACGGCCGCTGGTACGTGGCCGCGGAAGCGCTGCCGGCGGACGGGGGGCGACGGCAGGCCCGGCAGCTGTGGGAGCAGGGTCCGGTCGCGGTCGCGCGCGGCAGCCACAGCCTGGTGCTCGGTGTCGGTCAGGATCCCCGTCGGCTGCGGGAGATCGCGCGGACCGCGGACGAGGCCGTGCCCGCCGTCGACGAGGTCTGGCCAGGCGGCTGGGCACACCGGGTGGTGGTGCTCGTACCGAAGTCGGTGGAGTCGATGGCGGAGCTGCTGGGCACGCCGGCGGCCGGCTATCGGGGAATCGCGGCCGTGACCACGGGGGAGGCGGGCGGCTCCGGCGGCGCGCCGACGGACCGGGTGATCGTCAACCCGGAGGCGTACGCCGTGCTGGGCGCCTTCGGGCAGCGGGTCGTGCTCACGCATGAGACGGCGCATGTCGCGACCCGTAGGGACACTTCCGCGGCCACTCCGCTGTGGCTGTCGGAAGGCTTCGCCGACTGGGCCGGCTACCACGGCACGGGCCGCACTGCCCGGCAGATCGCCCCCACGCTGACCCGCGAGGTGGCAGCGGGCCGTGTGCCGCGAGAGCTGCCTGCCGACGCCGACTTCGGCTTTGGCGGGGACGGCGACCGGCTGGCCCGGGCGTACGAAGGCGGCTGGCTGGTCTGCCGCATGATCGCGGAACGGTGGGGTGAGGACCGGCTGACGGCGCTGTACCGCGCCGTGGGCTCCGGCAAGGACCGTGGCACGGTGGACCGGGCCTTGCGTGACACCTTGCACGTGAGCACGAGCGAACTTGCTGCGCTCTGGCGCGGGTACGTCCAGCGGGAGCTCGGCTGACGCCGTACGGAGACCGGCTGCGGTGACAGGGGCGTGGCGTCATGGTCAGGGGCTGGGGGCCGTCGCGCCGGGCGCATCGGCGGATTCGTGCGCCGCACCGGCACGCTGACCACGCGTGGTGGCGGGCCGGGACCACAGCCGGCGGCAGGCCGTGACCGTCGCCGCGACCAGCAGACCATTGCGCAGCATCAGCAGCGCGATGCCCAGCGGATCGCTCGCCACCACATGCGAGAACCAGATCGGGAACTCCAGCGTCGTCACGGCCGTCGCCGCGAGGACCAGCGCGACGGGCAGCCCCTGGCGGCTCCCGCGGCTGCTCATGCACACCGCCGCGAGGCCGACGAGCCAGATCATGTACTGGGGGCTGATGACGCGGCTGGTCGTGACGAACAGCAGTACGGCCGTGAAGGCTGCGTCGTACGCCGTGGCGGCGGTGAACTCCCGCGTGCGCAGCCGCCACAGCAGCAGCCAGCCGAAGGCGAGGACCGTGAGCGCGAGCGCGAGCCGGCTCACCTCGGTGACGTACGGGCCCAGGAACTCCACCGAGCCGTAGTTCAGCAGCACCTGGCCGTCCCAGCCGGTGTGCCGCGCGAGATGGAAGACCAGCGCCCCCAGGGATTCGATCTCGGTGCCGCGGCCGCGCTGGAAGGTGAGGAACGCCAGTGCGCCCGGCATCGCCACAGTGAAGAGCACGGTGATGACCAGGGCCGTCACGGCGGCCGCGGACCAGAAGGCGCGGGTGCGGCCGCCGCGCGGGATGCCGATCAGCAGCAGGGCCGGCCAGACCTTCAGGAGCGCGCCGAACGCCGCGAGCGCCCCCGCCGCGCGCAGGTGGCGCCCCAGGGCGAGCAGCGCGGCCACGGCCACCGCCGCCACCATCAGGTCGTAGCGGGCGTAGGCGGTCGGGCCGAGCAGTGGCACACCGGCGACCCAGACCCACACCCCGGCAGGCCGGTGCCCGGTGGCCGGTGCCCGGCCGGCCGAGCGCAGCAGCAGGGCCAGGACGATCGCGTCGGCCACGCACGCCAGCAGGAAGAAGGCCGAGGGGTAGTCGAGGAACGGCAGCAGACCGGGCGCGAGGATGGCCAGCCCCGCCGCCGGCGGGTACTGCCACGTGACGTCGTCCAGCGGGAAGGTGCCGGTCCGCAGCACCTCGGACCACCCTTGGTAGATCACCGTGACATCGCTGGTGACGTCCGGGCCGGGCAGCACCAGCACCTTGAACACGCACAGCAGCAGTACGACTCGGGTGGCCGTCCACACCACCACGGGTCGCCCCGGCAGGCGCCGCCGGTGGCCGTCTGGACGCCCGCGTCCGGGATCGGCGTCCGGGGAATCGCTCATGCGCTGCATCTTGCCTGGCCGCGCACCGCGGGGCCCGAAGGCCGCGCGGTGCGCCGACAGGACGCCCCGGCAGGACGCCCCGCCGCCCCGGCAGGACGCCCCGGCAGCGCCGGTTCGATCGTTCGCCTCCAGGCGCGCGCGGCAGCCCGGCCTCCCGCCGCACGGAGCCCCTGCCGACACTTCTCGTCGCGCGGTCGCTCGTCCCTCGCGCCCTCTTCCTCTCCCTCTCGCTTCTCCGCCAGACTCCGTCTGGGAGGTGCCCCCAGGGGACCCCACCTCGTCGCTTTCGACAGGGGCGCGCCCTTCGGCGGTGCCGTGAAGCCGCCCGGAGGGCACCCGGTACTGTCGGTCGGCAATGGACAAGACCCTGATCGTCACCAACGACTTTCCGCCCCGCCCCGGCGGCATCCAGGCCTTTCTGCACAACATCGCGCTGCGCCTGGACCCGGCCCAGGTCGTCGTCTACGCCTCCACCTGGAAGCGCACCCAGGACGGCATCGAGGCCACCGCCGCCTTCGACGCCGAGCAGCCCTTCACCGTGGTCCGCGACCGAACCACCATGCTGCTGCCGACCCCGCGGGTGACCCGCCGCGCGGTCGCGCTGCTGCGCGAACACGGGTGCCGCTCGGTGTGGTTCGGGGCCGCGGCCCCGCTCGGGCTGATGGCGCCCGCCCTGCGCAAGGCCGGCGCTCGGCGGCTGGTCGCGACGACGCACGGGCACGAGGCGGGCTGGGCACAGCTGCCCGGGGCACGGCAGCTGCTGCGGCGCATCGGCGAGGGCACCGACACCATCACCTTTCTGGGCGAGTACACCCGGTCCCGGATCGCCGCCGCCCTCACCCCGCAGGCCGCGGCACGCATGGTCCAACTGCCGCCCGGCGTCGACGAGAAGACCTTCCACCCGGAGTCGGGCGGCCCGGAGGTACGGGAACGGCTCGGCCTGTCCGACCGCCCCGTCGTGGTGTGCGTGTCCCGGCTCGTACCGCGCAAGGGCCAGGACACCCTGATCAGCGCGATGCCGCGGATCCTGGCCGAGGTTCCGGATGCGGTGCTGCTCATCGTCGGCGGCGGCCCGTACGCCCGGGAGCTGGAAAAGCTGGCCGCCGAGCAGGGCGTGGCGGACTCCGTCCGTTTCACCGGCCCCGTCCAGTGGGAGGAACTGCCCGCCCACTTCGGCGCGGGCGACGTCTTCGCGATGCCGTGCCGAACGCGCCGGGGCGGCCTCGACGTCGAAGGGCTCGGCATGGTCTACCTGGAGGCCTCGGCGACCGGACTGCCGGTCGTGGCGGGCAACTCGGGCGGCGCGCCGGACGCGGTGCTCGACGGGGAGACGGGCTGGGTGGTCCGCGGGGATTCGCCGGACGACGCGGCCGACCGGATCGTCGCCCTCCTGAAGGACCCGGACCTGCGCCGTCGGATGGGCGAGCGGGGCCGCGCCTGGGTGGAGGAGCGCTGGCGCTGGGACCTGCTCGCCGAGCGGCTCGCCGCCCTGCTGTGACCCGTAACCCCGCGGCCGGGCGGTGAGGTCAGGGACCGTCCGCCCTTGCCGGCCGTCCGGAAGGCCAACGGGCCCGGCACCTGTGGTGCCGGGCCCGTGCCATATACGGGGGTCAGCTGCTGTAGATCGCCTCGATCTCGTCCGCGAAGTCCTTCGCCACCACATTGCGCTTGAGCTTCAGCGAGGGCGTGACATGGCCCGACTCCTCGGTGAACTGGGCAGGCAGGATGCGGAACCTGCGCACCGACTCCGCCTTCGACACCGCCGCGTTGCCGTCGTCCACCGCCGTCTGGACAGCCGCCAGCAGTTCGGAGTCCTCGCGCAGGTCGGCGGCCGTGGAACCGGCCGGCTTGCCGTGCTCCTCCGCCCAGCGCGGCAGGAACTCCTCGTCCAGCGTGATCAGCGCGCCCACGAACGGCCGGCCGTCGCCGACCACCATGCACTCGGCGATCAGCGCATGCGCCCGGATCCGGTCCTCGATCACCGCCGGGGCGACGTTCTTGCCGCCCGCCGTGACGATGATCTCCTTCTTCCGGCCCGTGATCGCCAGATAGCCGTCCTCGTCGAGGGTGCCGATGTCACCGGTGTGGAACCAGCCGTCCGACAGCGCCTCGGCGGTCGCGGCCTCGTTGTTCCAGTAGCCGGAGAACAGGTGCTCGCCGTGCAGCAGCACCTCGCCGTCGTCGGCGATCCGTACCACCGAGCCCGGCAGCGGCTGGCCCACCGTGCCGATCTTCTGCCGGTCCCACGGGTTGAACGCGGTCGCGGCACAGGACTCGGTCAGGCCGTAACCCTCCAGCACCGTGAAGCCGATGCCCCGGTAGAAGTGGCCGAGCCGCTCGCCGAGCGGCGCACCGCCCGAGATCGCGTACTCGCCACGGCCGCCGAGCACCGCCCGCAGCTTGCTGTACACCAGCCGGTCGAAGACCGTGTGCTTGAACCTGAGAGCCAGCGAGGGCCCCGACGGGGTGTCCAGAGCGCGGCTGTAGGCGATCGCGGTGTCCACGGCCTTGTCGAAGATCTTACCCTTGCCGTCCGCCTGGGCCTTGGCCCGCGCCGAGTTGTAGACCTTTTCGAAGACGCGCGGCACGCCCAGCACCATCGTCGGGCGGAAGGAGGCCAGCTCGTCGGTGAGGTTCTTGATGTCCGGTACGTGGCCGAGCTTGATCGGCGCCAGGACCGACGCCACCTCGACCAGCCGCCCGAAGACGTGCGCGACGGGCAGGAAGAGCAGTACGGAGGAGTCGCCGGTACGGAAGAGCGGGCGCAGCCGCTCGACGACGTTGCCGCACTCGGCGAAGAAGTTGCGGTGGGTCAGCACACAGCCCTTGGGACGGCCGGTGGTCCCCGAGGTGTAGACGATCGTGGCGGGGGAGTCGGCGTTCGCGAGCCTGCTGCGCTCGTCGACCTCGGCGTCGGAGACCGCCGCGCCGTCGGTACACAGCTGCTCTACGGCGCCGCGCTCGATCTGCCAGACGTTCTTCAGCGCGGGCAGCCGGTCGTGTACGGACTCGATCGCCGTCTGGTGCACATCGGTCTCGGCCAGGCAGGCAACCGAGCCCGAGTCGCCGAGGATCCAGGCGATCTGCTCCGGCGAACTGGTCTCGTACACCGGGACGGTGACGCCGCCCGCGCTCCAGATGGCGAAGTCCAGCAGCGTCCACTCGTAGCGGGTGCGCGACATCAGACCGACCCGGTCGCCCGGCTGGACGCCGGCGGCAATGAGGCCCTTGGCGGTTCTGCGGACCTCGTCCAGGAAGGCGGCAGCGGTCACGTCCTCCCAACGGCCGTCCCGCTTGCGGGCGATGACAGCCGTATCGGGATGCTGCGCGGCGTTGCGGCGGATGAGATCCGTCAGGTTTCCGTCGGCAGGGACCTCGTAGAGGGCCGGAAGGCTGAACTCGCGCAAGACTGCTGCTCCTCGTCGGGCACCGGCGCCACGCCGTTGTGTGCTTGTGCTGCGCCGGCTGCTGTCCATGGTCGGGCAGGTTGGGTGGATGCCCGGACGTTACCGACCGGTAAAGCTGTCCGGATAGGGGTCTCGGTCAGATGTTTGATGCGTCACATACCGCGAGGCGGCTGCCTGCGCAGGGTAGTCCAGACGCTCGGTGACCCGGAAGTAGCCCCAGGTCCAGCCCCTGCCGGGGAGCGGTTTCCACCGCGTATGGTCGTGCGCATGCGTGTTCATGTGGTCAGCGACGTGCACGGCAACAGCCAGGACCTCGCCCGCGCCGGGGACGGGGCGGACGCGCTGGTCTGCCTCGGCGACCTGGTGCTCTTCCTCGACTACGCCGACCACTCGCGCGGCATCTTCCCCGACCTCTTCGGTGTGGAGAACGCCGACCGCATTGTCAAACTGCGCACCGCCCGCCGCTTCGAGGAGGCCCGTGCGCTGGGCGCCCGGCTGTGGGCCGGGATCGATCGCGAAGAGGCGATCGAGGCGGCGGTGCGCAAGCAGTACGCGGACCTGTTCGCCGCCTTTCCGCGGCCGACCTATGCCACCTACGGCAACGTCGACATGCCGCATCTGTGGTCCGAATACGCCCGGCCGGGCACAACCGTTCTCGATGGGCAGCGGGTGGAGATCGGCGACCGTGTCTTCGGATTCGTCGGCGGCGGCCTGCGTACGCCCATGCGCACGCCGTATGAGATCGACGACGAGGAGTACGCCGCGAAGATCGCTGCGCTGGGCGAGGTGGACGTGCTGTGCTCGCACATCCCGCCCGAGGTGCCGGAACTGTGCTACGACACCGTCGCCCGGCGCCTTGAGCGGGGCAGTTCCGCGCTGCTGGAGGCGATCCGTACGACGCGGCCGCGGTACGCGCTCTTCGGGCATGTGCACCAGCCGCTGGTCCGGCGGATGCGGATCGGGGCGACCGAGTGCGTGAACGTTGGGCACTTCGCCGCCACGGGGGAGCCGTACGCGCTCGAGTGGTGAGCCCTCCGGGTCCCCCTGGGGTACCCCCCACCCGGGCCGTTGGGCCCAGGGGGACTACCGCCGGTGGATTTCGACACCGGCGCGCCCTTCGGCCCGCTCGCCCGAGGTTCGCCCACCCGCCCGCCCCAGAAGGGACGGCTGGATGTCGCCGTAGGTGAGAGCGAGCCACGAAAAGGGCCGCGCTCTGCCGTCCGACCTGCGCGCGGTAGCCTTCACCGGCAGGCATGCAGGCTGCGGACCGGACCGTAGTGGAGGAGCCCCGGCGATGGCGGAACACACCAGCTCGAGCATCACGATCGACGCGGCACCGTCCGTGGTCATGGCGGTGATCGCCGACTTCGACCGCTACCCGGAGTGGACCGGAGAGGTCAAGGAGGCCCAGGTTCTCGCCAAGGATGCGCAGGGGCGGGCCGAGCAGGTACGGCTGCTGCTCGACGCCGGCGCGATCAAGGACGACCACACCCTCGCCTACGTCTGGGGCGGCGAGAACGAGGTCAGCTGGTCGCTCGTCAAGTCCCAGATGCTGCGCGCCCTCGACGGCTCGTACAGCCTCAAGCCGATCGACGACGGCGACCGCACCGAGGTCACGTACCAGCTGACCGTCGACGTCAAGATCCCGATGCTCGGGATGATCAAGCGCAAGGCCGAGAAGGTCATCATCGACCGCGCCCTGGCCGGGCTGAAGAAGCGGGTCGAGAGCGGGGCGCAGGCCTGAGCGTGCGTACGGTCCTGGTCACGGGCGCCGGAGGCGCCGGCCGCACCACGGTGGCGGCCGCGACCGCCCTGACCGCGGCCCGTCGCGGCCGCCGCACCCTGCTGCTCTCCGCCGACGCCGGCGGCACGCTGGAGCCGGCGCTCGGTACCGGACCGCTCCCGGCGCGCGACGCGGCCCATGAGCCCGCGCACGAGACGGCCGCGTACGCCCCCGCGCGCAAGCCCTGGAGTCCGCCTATGGAAGCCGCGCCCGGCCTGTGGGCAGCCAGGATCGACGCCGCGGAGCACTTCCGCGACGAGTTCCTCGCCCTGCAGCAGCGCACCGCCGCCGCCCTCGACCTGCTCGGCGCGACGCCTCTGGAGCGCGAGGAGCTGACCGTCCTCCCGGGCGCACCGCACTTCGCCCTCCTCCGCGCCTTGCGCGCGCTGCACGACGACACCGCCGCCTGGGACGTCGTGGTCATCGACATGCCGCCCGCGCCGGAGACCGTGGCCGTACTCGCGCTGCCCGAGGAGTTGCGGCGCTATCTGCGGCGGCTGCTGCCGCCGGAACGGCAGGCCGCCCGTGCGCTGCGCCCCATGCTCGCGCAGCTGGCGGGCATGTCGATGCCCGCACAGTGGCTCTACGACACCGCCGACCGCTGTGAGCGTGAACTCGCCGCCGCCCAGGGCCTGCTCGCCTCGAACGCGACGAGCGTACGGATCGTGGTCGACCCCGGGCCGGCCGGCGTCGCCGCCCTCCGCACCGCCCGCACCGGCCTCGCCCTGCACGGCCTGCCCATCGACAGTGTTGTCGTCAACCGGCTGCTGCCCACCGGCTCCGACGACCCCTGGCTCGCCGCCCTCTCCGGCCGGCAGCAGAGCGCGCTCAAGGAGCTGTACGAAGGCTGCGCCATCGCGCACCCCCTGTGCGAGCTGCCGCACCTCGGACGCGACCCACGCGGACTCGACGACCTTGACGACCTCGCCGGCCGCGCCACGTCCACCACGCTGAGCGGCGACGACGGCACCGTCGGCCTCATCGAGGGCGAGGGCCTGGCCGACGAACTCGACCGGCCGGACGGCCCGCGCCGTGACCCCTGGACCGTCGAGGACCGGCGCGACGCCGAGGAAGGCATCCTGCTGTGGCGGCTGCCGCTGCCCGGAGCCGAGCGCCGCGACCTCGGCCTGGTCCGGCGCGGCGACGAACTCGTCATCGCCGTCGGCTCCTTCCGCCGGATCGTCACCCTGCCGTCCGCGCTGCGCCGCTGCAGCGTCTCCGGGGCGGGCCTGGCCGACGGCATGCTGAACATCCGCTTCACCCCCGATCCGGCCCTGTGGCCTCGTACGCCGTGAACGGCATACGGCGGGTCGGGTACCGTCGAAACACCTGACGAAGACTTCGCCGCAGGAGCCCGCCATGAGCGATGCCACCGAGCGTCCAGCAGCCGACACCGCCGACGCAGCCGACGCCGACGCCTGGGCGAAGGCCTGTGCCGAGGACCTTGCCGCCGAGCAGGCCCGGTACCGCGCGCGCTACGGCTCCCAGCCCGGCAGCGCCGCCGAGGAGCTGCGCAAGCTCGCCGACGCGCTCGCCGACAAGCTCTCCTCGCTGCAGATTCCGGATGCGGCCAAGGCCGCCCAGGACGCCGTACAGCAGCTGATCGACCAGGCGAAGGCCGCGGCGATGCCGGTCGTCGAGCGCAACCCCGAGGTCTTCGGGCATCTCGCCGCCGCCGGCTCCGAGCTGCTCGCCGCCTACCGGGCCGCCGTCGAGGGCCAGGAGCGCCGCTGGACACGAGGTGACCAGCCACACGGCGACAGCCCCCGGGGCAAGGGGGCGCGCGGCACGGGTTCGCGGGACCCCGAAGGCTGGTCCGGGACTGAGACGATCGACCTCGACTGACCGCCCCTCGGGTACGGTTGGGACGCAGCGGGGATCGACCGGATAACTGAGGGACACATGGGACTCACCATCGGCGTCGACATCGGCGGCACCAAGATCGCAGCTGGCGTGGTCGACGAAGAGGGCTCGATTCTCGAGACGTGCAAGGTACCCACGCCGCCCACGCCCCAGGGAGTCATCGACGCCATCGCGGACGCGATTCGCAGGGTCAGCGAGGGCTACGACATCGAGGCCGTCGGTATCGGCGCCGCGGGGTACGTGGACGACAAGCGCGCCACCGTACTCTTCGCTCCCAACATCGACTGGCGGCACGAGGCACTGAAGGACAAGGTCGAGCAGCGCGTCGGCCTGCCGGTCGTCGTGGAGAACGACGCCAACGCGGCCGCATGGGGCGAGTACCGCTTCGGCGCGGGCCAGGGCCATGAGGACGTCATCGTCATCACGCTCGGCACCGGCCTGGGCGGCGGCATCATCATCGGCAACAAGCTGCGCCGGGGCCGCTTCGGCGTCGCCGGCGAGTTCGGGCACGTCCGCGTCGTCCCGGACGGTCTGCTGTGTGGCTGCGGCAGCCAGGGCTGCTGGGAGCAGTACGCCTCCGGGCGGGCCCTCGTCCGCTACGCCAAGCAGCGGGCCGTCGCGACCCCGGAGAACGCCACCATCCTCCTGGGGCTCGGCGACGGCACCCCGGACGGCATCGAGGGCAAGCACGTCAGTGAGGCCGCCCGCAAGGGCGACCGGGTGGCCATCGACTCGTTCCGCGAGCTGGCCCGCTGGGCGGGTGCCGGGCTGGCCGACCTGGCGTCGCTGTTCGACCCGTCGGCGTTCATCGTCGGCGGCGGGGTCTCCGACGAGGGCGATCTCGTGCTCGAGCCGATCCGCAAGTCCTTCCGCCGCTGGCTGGTCGGCGGCCAGTACCGGCCGCACGCCCAGGTGCTCGCCGCTCAGCTGGGCGGCAAGGCCGGGCTCGTGGGCGCCGCCGACCTGGCCCGGCAGGGCTGACGCCAGGCCGGGCGACCGAGAGAACAGGGTCGGAGGACCGGCCCGAGAGGAGTGAGCTGATGCTCGCGGACCTGCCTGCCTCCTGCACTGAGCCGGACGGCGCGGCGGTGATCCGCGTGCTCAGCTACAACATCCGCTCCATGCGCGACGACAGGGCGGCGCTGGCCCGAATCATCCGGGCCGGCGCCCCCGATCTCCTCTTCGTCCAGGAGGCGCCGCGCTTCTTCCGCTGGCGCAAGGCCGCGGCCTGGCTGGCCCGCGAGTCCGACCTCGTGTACGTCACCGGCGGCGCCACAGCCACCGGGCCCATGATCCTGTCCTCGTTGCGGGCGACCGTTGAACACACCGAGGATGTGCTGCTGCCCCGCACCTCGGGCCTGCACCGGCGCGGCTTCGCGACGGCGGTGGTCCGCTTCGGCCGGGCCCGGCTCTGCGCGGTCAGCTGTCATCTGAGCCTGAACGCGGCCGAGCGCTACGAGCAGGCCGGGATGCTGCTCAAGCGGCTGTCCGCCATGGGCGCCCCCCATGCCGTCGCGGCCGGTGACCTGAACGAGCGGCCGTACGGGCGGGCATTTCGCAGGCTGACCGCGGAGCTGCAGGACGCACGGGCCGTCAAACCGTGGGGCAGCGAGTACACCTCCACTGCCGCGCGTCCGCACCAGCGCATCGACGCGGTGCTGGCCACGCCGGGCATTGATGTGCTCGGCTGCGGCGTCCCGGCCGGCCTGCCCGGCATCACCGAAGCGGACCTGAGGGCGGCCACGGACCACCTTCCGGTCCTGGCCGCCCTCCGCGTGCCCGCCGCTCCCCGGTGAGTCGGCCACCGAGGGCAGTCACCGCACAGGTATTCAGACCACCGCGCCCCGGCCCGGGTCGTCGTCCTGCTCGTCATCGCCGTCGTTCATACGGAAGAACAGCGTGCCGAGGCCGCCGAGGAAACCGCCGATACCCACGGTGGCGAGCCACCACGTCATGTTCCACTGCAGCAGCACCGCCAGGACGAGCAGCAGCGGACCGCCGAGGACCGCGATCCAGGCGAACTTGGCGGTGAGGTCGGCCTGGGGGAGGGGCGGGGGCTCCGGGGGTTCGAAGTGCCCCTCGTCGCTCTCGTCGAAGTCGTCGTCGGAGGCGTCGGCCGCGCTCCAGTCGCGCGGGCCGATGCCGGCTCCGAACACCGTGATGCTGGAGCCGAGCGGCCGGCTCACCGCGTCGGCGCCGCTCGGCCGGTCCTGCTCGTTGCCCGCCGCGTCCGTGCTGCCGTCCGCGTCGGCGTGCGTGCCCCCGTTCCCCTTCCCGTCAGCGTCCCCGTCCCCGTCGGCGTCCGCGTCCGCGTCCGCGGACAGGTCAGGGTCCGGGGGCTCCTCCCCGTACCCCGCCACGATCGCCGCCCACGCCGCGTCCTCGTCGACGGGATCGGGGCCATCGCCACGGCCCGTGCCGGTATTGCGCTCAGCCACCGGTCGCCGTTCCTTCCTTGCCTGCCGTTTCCTTCTCCCCGCCCGCTTCATCGTCGCTCGTCGTGAGCCGCCCGATGAACTCGTAGCTGTCCTGGAAGATCCGCTCGGCGTCATAGTCGAGGGTCGCTACATGAAAACTACGCTCCAGCAGCGTCTCGATGACATCCGTGGACGAAACCCGGCTGAGGATGTGCGCCGAGTCGGCGGGCGGCACCACATGGTCCTGCGGGCTGTGCAGCAGCAGCATGGGCTGGGTGACCTGCGGCAACTCGGAGTCGACCAGTTGGAAGAACTTGCGCACCGAGTACGCGCAGTGCAGCGGGACCCGGTCGTAGGCGGCCTCCTGGACGCCGTCCTTGGCGATGTCGCTCGCCAGGCCCTTGGTGGTCCGCACCAGGTGGCGGGCCACCGGAAGGGCATAGGCCGACAGCCCGTGCACCTTGATCGCCGGGTTGACGACGACGATGCCGCTGATCGCATCGCCGTGCCGGGCGGCCAGCCGCAGGGTGAGGGCCCCGCCCATCGACAGGCCGAAGACGAAGACCTGGCGGCAGCGCTGGGTCAGCACGCGCAACTCCCGGTCCACCTCGGCGTACCAGTCCTGCCAGCCGGTGAGCTGCATGTCCTGCCAGCGCGTGCCATGCCCCGGCAGCAGCGGCAGCGAGACCGTCAGGCCGCGTTCGGCCAGGAAGTCGGCCCAGGGACGCAGTGACTGCGGGGAACCGGTGAAGCCGTGGCAGAGGAGCACACCGACCTCTCCGCCCTCGTGGCGGAACGGCTCGGCTCCGGGGAGGACCTGCACCAGAGGTCTCCTGTTCGTCATCGGTGGACAGCGTGGTCCAGCGGGGTGGGAGCGCCGCGGGCGCGGGGCGTACTTCACGGTACGCGACGGGACCGACACCCGGGTAGGTCCGACGGTGGGCTCGGCGAACGGACCACGGCCACCGCAGGCTAAGGTCTGTTCGTCAGATACAGGAGGTCCTCGGTTGCTGTACAGCGCAATGAAGCTGTCCATCGGAGGGGCGCTGAAGGTTGCCTTCCGCCCCTGGGTGGAAGGTCTGGAGAACATTCCAGCCGAGGGCCCCGCGATCCTGGCCAGCAACCACCTGTCCTTCTCGGACTCCTTCTTCCTGCCCGCGGTGCTCGACCGTAAGGTCACCTTCATCGCCAAGGCCGAGTACTTCACCACTCCCGGTGTCAAAGGCAGGTTGACGGCGGCCTTCTTCAAGGGCGTGGGCCAGCTTCCGGTGGACCGCTCGGGAGCCCGCGGCGCCGGCGAGGCCGCCATCAGGAGCGGCATCAGCGTCCTGGAGCGCGGCGAGCTGTTCGGCATCTATCCCGAGGGCACCCGCTCGCCCGACGGCCGGCTCTACCGCGGCAAGCCCGGCGGCCTCGCGCGCGTGGCGCTCGCCACCGGCGCCCCGGTGATCCCGGTCGCGATGATCGACACCGAGAAGGTGCAGCCGCCCGGCACGATCATGCCGAAGATGGTCCGGCCGGGCATCAGGATCGGCAAGCCGCTGGACTTCAGCCGTTATCGCGGCATGGACGGCGACCGGTTCATCCTGCGTTCGGTGACGGACGAGGTCATGTACGAGATCATGAGGCTGTCCGGCCAGGAGTACGTCGACATGTACGCGGCCGCCGCCAAGCGGCAGATCGCGGAAGCGGCCAAGAGGCAGGCTGAGGACGCGAAACAGGACAGAGCCGGGTCGTAAGCCGACCTGGCCGGGGGGTGGGGAGATTGGCACCGCGCACCGTGGCGCGCATGCTGCCGTGGTCCACAGCGGCCGGCGGGCGTCGACACGTCGTCGGGATGTCCGTCGAACAGCCGTTGTGGCACGCGCTCACCGCCTTCCGGCTGCTGACCATGGCCTACGCCCTGGCCCGGTACGCCTACACGTACCCCGAGTACGACCACCCGCTCGCCGGCTGGGCCTACATAGCCGTCCTCGACGTCTGGACGCTGGCCACCTCGCACAAGGTGTCCTCGGCAACCCGCTGCACCTACCGCTTCCTCGCGGCCGACATGGTCATCGGCCTCACCGGGATACTGCTCACCCCGTTGATCGACTCCGCTCAACGGGTCGCGAGCGGCGAGACGACACTGCCCTCGATCTGGAGCGCGGGCCCGGTCCTGGGCTTCGCCATCAAGGGCGGCTGGCGCCCGGCCGCGGCCGCCTCCGCGGTCATGGGGATCTCCAACATCGTCGAGCGCGGTGAGATCGCCAAGAGCAATGTGCACAGCATTGTGCTGCTCTTCGTGGCGTGCACGGCGATCGGCTACGTCGTCGAGGTGGCCCGCGCCAGTGAGCGGACTCTCGCCCGCGCACTGCAGATCGAGGCGGCCACCCGCGAGCGGGAGCGGCTGGCCCGGGACATCCACGACAGCGTGCTGCAGGTGCTGGCGATGGTGCAGCGGCGCGGTACGCAGATCGGCGGCGAGGCGGCCGAACTGGGCCGGTTGGCGGGGGAGCAGGAGGTCGCCCTGCGCGCTCTGGTCGCAGGCGGACTCGTCGCCGCCCCCCGTACGGCACCAACTGCCGGCACGCGGACGGCGGACGCGGAGCGCGTATCCGCAGCGGGTGCGACGTCCGCGACGCTGGTGGACCAGGAAGGCGACGGCGGCCCCTGTGATCTGCGCGCGCTGCTCGCCCCGTACGCCGACCGCAGGGTTTCCTTCGCCGAACCGGGCACCCCCGTACTCCTCGAGGCTGCCGCGGCCGCCGAGTTGGCGGCCGCTGTCGGTGCCGCCCTGGACAATGTGCGCAAGCACGCGGGTGAGAACGCCCAGGCGTGGATCCTGCTGGAGGAGGAGCCGGAGGCGGTGATCGTGACGGTGCGGGACGACGGCCCGGGCATCCCGGAGGGCCGGCTGGCGGACGCCGAGCGCGAGGGCCGCCTCGGGATCGCGCTCTCGATCCGCGGCAGGCTGCGGGATCTGGGCGGCAGCGCCGAACTGCTGTCGCTCCCCGGGCAGGGCACGGAAGTCGAGTTGAGGATTCCGCGGGGTGGGGCACCCTCCTGAGGGGCCCCCAGCGGCAACTGGGGAGGTAGCTGGGGAGGGTGCGCGCCCCAGGGCGGACCGTCCGGGCAGCAGCCGAACCCGGGCGGCTGGGGGAAGGGTTGACCGAGCCCCGGCGGCGAGTGATCGAAGAACGGTGTGAGGGAGGGCGATGAGCGAGCCGACGCCGCTCAAGGTGATGGTGGTCGACGACCATCCGATGTGGCGGGACGCGGTGGCCCGCGATCTGACCGCCGCCGGATACGAGGTGGTGGCGACCGCCGGGGACGGCCCGCAGGCGGTGCGGCGCGCCCGCGCCGCGGCCCCCGATGTGCTCGTTCTCGACCTCAACCTGCCCGGGCTGCCCGGGGTCGAGGTCTGCAAGGAACTGGTCGGCTCCCGCCCGGAGCTGCGCGTCCTGGTGCTCTCCGCGAGCGGCGAACACGCGGACGTGCTCGAGGCGGTGAAGTCCGGCGCGACCGGCTATCTGCTCAAGTCGGCCAGTACGGAGGAGCTGCTGGACGCGGTGCGCCGGACGGCGGTCGGCGATCCGGTGTTCACCCCGGGGCTGGCCGGGCTGGTGCTCGGTGAGTACCGGCGTCTCGCCGCCGACCCGGCTCCCGCGGCCCCCAACACGCCGGATGCGCCGCGGCTCACCGACCGGGAGACCGAGGTGCTGCGGCTGGTGGCGAAGGGGCTGTCGTACAAGCAGATAGCCGAGCGCCTTGTCATCTCGCACCGCACGGTCCAGAACCACGTCCAGAACACCCTGGGCAAGCTGCAGCTCCATAACCGCGTGGAGCTGGTGCGCTACGCCATAGAGCGCGGCCTGGACGACGAGTAGCCGTACGACCGTGCGCTCTTACGGGTGAAACGCTGAGCCCAACTGAGCGCCGGAGAAGAAGAATTCACCCGGCTTCCGTGCTGCTGTGATCTGGATCACCGCTAGCGTGGCCCCGATATCGGGTCCAAGCGGGAGAAGGGAAGATTCCATGCGGGTCGGAGTTCTGACCGGTGGCGGTGACTGCCCCGGTCTCAACGCGGTTATTCGCGGCGTCGTCCGCAAGGGCGTCCAGGAGTACGGCTGCGACTTCCTGGGCTTCCGGGACGGCTGGCGCGGCCCGCTCGAGGGCGACACGGTCCAGCTCGACATTCCGGCGGTGCGCGGCATCCTGCCCCGCGGTGGCACCATCCTCGGGTCCTCGCGCACCAATCCACTGAAGGTGGAAGGCGGCATCCGCCGGATCAAGGAAAACATCGCCAAGTACGAGGTCGACGCGCTGATCGCGATCGGCGGCGAGGACACCCTCGGGGTCGCCGCGCGGCTCGCCGACGAGTACGGGATCGCCTGCGTCGGCGTTCCGAAGACCATTGACAACGACCTGTCCGCCACCGACTACACCTTCGGCTTCGACACCGCCGTCAACATCGCGACCGAGGCCATCGACCGGCTGCACACCACCGCCGAGTCCCATATGCGGGTCCTCGTGGTCGAGGTGATGGGCCGTCATGCGGGCTGGATCGCCCTGCACTCGGGCCTCGCGGGTGGCGCCAACGTCATTCTCATCCCCGAGCAGCGCTTCGACATCGACCAGGTCTGCGCCTGGGTCGAGTCCCGCTTCAAGATCCGTTACGCGCCGATCGTCGTGGTCGCGGAGGGCGCCATGCCGAAGGACGGCGACATGGTCCTCAAGGACGGCTCGGTGGACTCGTTCGGGCATGTGCGGCTGTCGGGCATCGGCGAGTGGCTGGCCAAGGAGATCGAAAGCCGTACCGGCAAGGAGGCCCGCACGACGGTGCTCGGACATGTGCAGCGCGGCGGCACCCCGACCGCGTTCGACCGCTGGCTGGCGACGCGGTTCGGGCTGCATGCGATTGAGGCGGTGCACGACCAGGACTTCGGGAAGATGGTCGCTCTTCGCGGCACGGACATCGTGCGGGTGCCGCTGGCGGAGGCGACGACGAAGCTCAAGACCGTCGACCCGAAGCTGTACACCGAGGCGGGTGTCTTCTTCGGCTGACCAGCCGCCGCGTCTTCGGCATGGGGGTTTCCCGCCCGTCCGTCCCACGATGGGGGCGGGCGGGCGGGAAAGCACCGCCGCGCAGCGGCCGTTAGCCACAGCGGGGGGCGCCCAGGACGGGCGCCAGGAGCCCGGCCGTGATCGCGGCGCCGTTCAGCGTCAGCACCGACTCCGGGTGGAACTGCACACCCGCGAACGTCGGGCCCCGTAGCGCGTGCACATCCCCGCTCACCGGGTCGCGGCTCAGCTCGGTCCCGTCCATCGCCAACTCCGCCTCCGCCGCCCCGTCGCAGCGCGCCGTAAAGGTGTTGTAGAACCCCACGACCTCCTCACGCCCGAAGAAGTCGATCCGTTCCTGAGCGCCCTGACAGGGCACGTCCTTACGCTCGATCTCCAGCCCCAGCTCGGCCGCGATCAGCTCATGGCCCAGGCACACCCCCAACAAGGAGGTGCGGCCCGAAGGCCTCGATGCCGGGTGACGGGTGGGACCGTACCGGTGCCCGGCCATGAGCTCAGCCGTCAGCCCCCGCAGGAACCGCATCTTCGGGTCCGCCGTATTGCCGGGATCGCCCGGCCCCGGCCCCAGCACCACCGGGCCGCGGTGGGACAGCGCCGCCTCCCGCAGCCCCGGTTCGTCATAGCGCCGTACCGTCACCTCCAGGCCCGAGGTCCGCAGCAGATGGGCGAGCATCGCGGTGAAGGTGTCCTCGGCGTCGACGACCAGCGCATGGCCGGTCATCGAGCCCTGGTCCGCCGTCTGCATCCGCAGCCAGAACGGCGCGAGGTCCGCGCGGCGCGCGTCCAGCGCGGCCCGCACCCGCGGGTCGTCCGCCAGCCGCGGCCGCCGCACCGATTCACTCGCCGTGGCCGCCGCCGCCCGGACCCCGAGAGCGGTGAGCACCCCGGCCGCCTTGGCGTGCGTCTCCCCGACCTCGCTGTGCGGATCGGAGTGCCGTACAAGCGTGGCTCCGACCGGGACCCGCAGCCGGCCGGCCGCGTCGATGTCGGCGGTGCGGATGAGAATCGGGGAGTCCAGCGTCTGGGCGCCGCAGGCGTCGCGCCCGATGAGCGCGAGCGCGCCCGCGTAATAGCCACGCCCTGCCCCTCCCGGCCCGCAGGGCTCATACCGCTCGATGACCCGGCAGGCGTTCTGCACCGGCGACCCGGTCACCGTCGCGGCGAACATCGTCTCCCGCAGCACCTCCCGGACGTCCAGCGTGCTGCGACCGCGCAGCTCGTACTCGGTGTGCGCCAGATGGGCCATCTCCCGCAGCCGCGGGCCGATCACCACCCCGCCCTGGTCGCAGACGGTGCACATCATCTTCAGCTCCTCGTCCACGACCATGGACAGCTCCTCCACCTCCTTGCGGTCGTGCAGGAACTCCAGCAGCCCTTCCGCGCTGGGACCCTCCGCCGGATAGCGGTATGTGCCGCTGATCGGATTCATCACGACGGTCCGGCCGGTCATCCGGACATGCACCTCCGGGCTCGCGCCGACCAGGGTGCGCCCGCCCGTCTCCCGCCACCGCCCTTCCGAGGAAGGCCCATCGGGCCCTTCGCCATTTCCGGTGTGGACGACGTACGTCCAGTACGCCCCGCGCTCACCCGCCAGCAGCCGGCGGAACAGCGCCAGCGCATCGGCCCGGCCGAAACCGGGGATCTCGCCCTGGAAGGTCCGGCGGATGACGAAGTTCGCGCCCTCGCCCTGCCCGATCTCGTCCTCGATCACCCGTCGCACGATCGCGGCGTACTCGGCATCGGGCACGTCGAACGCCCCTCCCTCGACCCGTACGGCGTGCCGCGGCAGCGCGTCCCGTACGGCGGCGAGCGGCAGCTCGTACGACTCCCGCGGCTGCAGCACGGTCAGCGGCGTGCCGTCGTCATGGACGTCGAAGCCGCGCTCGCGGATCTGCCGGAACGGTACGAGCGCGAGCGCGTCGGCCACGGCGCGCCCCTCCTCCGGTGCGCCCTGCGGCAGTGGGATGTCGGCGAGGCGGTCCACGTCCCGCACGGCGCCGATCAGCACCTCGACGGTGTCATGGTCGCGGCCGGGGGCGCGGCGGTGGAGCAGGGCGAACGGCGGGCAGTCGGCTGCGGTGAGCCGCTGGACGAGAGCGGCGGTATCGGTGTGCACCTGTGGGGTTCCTTCCGGGTGGGGGGAGGAACGGCCCGGGTGCGCCATGTCACACACGCGGAAGGCCGCCCCTCGGGCGGCCTTCGCGGGTCTGGGGAACGCGCGATCAGTGGGCCGCCGAGGCGGTCCACCACCAGTCCATGGTCATCTGCGCGAACATGGTCCGGACTCTAGCGCACGGAAGACCGTGCGGGGAGCGCGTCTGGTGGCCGTACGGTTTCTGCCGGGCCGCACGGGCGCCACGCCTGTGTGACAGCCTGCGCAGGAATGTCTCATTCTTTGGGCGTCAGGCTGGACAGCTGTCAGGACCCCGTAAGGTTGACGCCGTGACCGTGAACGCTGAATCCCACGCCGGTGGCAACACCTGGCGAGACCTTCCCGCGGCGCAGCAGCCCGAGTGGCCCAACCCCGAGGCTCTGCGCGATGTGATCGCGGACCTCGAGTCGTATCCTCCGCTCGTCTTCGCGGGCGAATGCGACCAGCTGCGCGCCCGCCTGGGAGCCGTCGCCAAGGGCGAGGCGTTCCTATTGCAGGGCGGTGACTGCGCCGAGGCCTTCGACGCCGTGGGCGCCGACCAGATCCGCAACAAGCTCAAGACGCTGCTCCAGATGGGCGCGGTGCTGACCTACGCCGGCTCGGTGCCGGTGGTCAAGGTCGGCCGGATCGCCGGGCAGTACAGCAAGCCGCGCTCGAAGCCGACCGAGACCCGGGACGGTGTGACCCTGCCGTCGTACCGGGGCGACTCGGTCAACGGCTTCGAGTTCACGCCCGAGGCCCGCACCCCGGACCCGGAGCGGCTGAAGCGGATGTACCACGCCTCGTCCGCGACGCTGAACCTCGTACGGGCCTTCACCACCGGTGGCTACGCCGACCTGCGTCAGGTGCACGCCTGGAACCAGGACTTTGTGAAGTCCTCCCCGTCCGGGCAGCGGTACGAGGCGCTGGCGCGTGAGATCGACCGGGCACTGAACTTCATGAACGCCTGCGGGGTGGACCCGGAGGAGTTCAAGACCGTCGAGTTCTACGCCTCCCACGAGGCGCTGGTCCTCGACTACGAATCGGCGCTGACCCGCGTCGACTCGCGTACGGGCAAGCTGTACGACGTGTCCGGCCACATGCTGTGGATCGGTGAGCGGACCCGGCAGCTGGACGGCGCGCACATCGAATTCGCGGCAAAGATCCGCAACCCGATCGGTGTGAAGCTCGGCCCGACCACCTCGGTGGACGAGGCGCTGGCCCTGATCGACAAGATCGACCCGGAGCGCGAGCCCGGCCGGCTCACGTTCATCACGCGGATGGGCGCGGACAAGATCCGCGACCGGCTGCCGGAGCTGGTGGAGAAGGTCACCGCTTCCGGGGCACAGGTGGCGTGGGTGTGCGACCCGATGCACGGCAACACCTTCGAGGCGGCCTCCGGTCACAAGACCCGGCGGTTCGATGACGTACTGGACGAGGTCAAGGGCTTCTTCGAGGTCCACAAGGGCCTCGGGACCCACCCGGGCGGCATCCATGTGGAGCTGACCGGCGACGATGTCACCGAGTGCGTGGGCGGCGGCGACGAGATCTTCGTCGACGACCTGCACCAGCGCTATGAGACCGCCTGCGACCCGCGGCTCAACCGCAGCCAGTCGCTGGACCTGGCCTTCCTGGTCGCGGAGATGTACCGGGACCAGTGACCCAGAGGTCGACAACGCGGTGGGGCGTGGATCACATCGATCCGCGCCCCACAGGTCTGTTCCAGCCCGGTGCGACCGGGTAAGGTAAGGGTTACCTCACTGATCAATCGGCCTGGAGTGGAGGTGAACCGCGTGTACGTCTGCTCGTGCTTCGGCATTACCGAGAACCAGGTGCGCGAGCATGTGGACGCCGGTGCCTGCACTCCGCGTCAGATAGCCTCCGCCTGCAAGGCGGGCACCGACTGCGGCAGCTGCGTACGCCGTATCCAGGCGCTGCTGGGGCGCGGCGCGTGCCCGCGGCGGGAGCTGGTCGAGCAGGGTGACCCGATGGTGCTGTCCGCCGAGGTGGCGCTGCCGGTCGAAGCCGCCTGATTCAGCTGTCGGGCTGTTCCACCAGCTGGGCGATGTAGAGCGGTTCCCCGAGCTTCTCGATGAGATCCAGCTGCGTGTCGAGGTAGTCGATGTGGTGCTCCTCGTCGGCGAGAATGCTCTCGAAGATATTGGCCGAGGTGACGTCCCCCTTGGCCCGCATGACCTCGATCCCGCGCCGGAGGCGGTCGATCGCCTCGACCTCGATCTGCCGGTCCGCCTGGAACATCTCGGTGACGGTCTGGCCCACCCGGACGTGGAACAGCCGCTGGTAGTTGGGCAGGCCCTCAAGAAGCAGAATCCGGTCGGTCAGTACCTCGGCATGCTTCATCTCGTCGAACGACTCGGCCCGGGTGTACTTGGCGAGCTTCGGCCACCCGAAGTTCTCCTGCATCTTGGAGTGCAGGAAATACTGGTTGATCGCGGTCAGCTCGGCGGTCAACTGCTCGTTCAGGAACTCGATGACCTCGGGGTCGCCCTGCATCTCAGCGGCTCCTTCCAGACGAACGGCACGATGGGCGCATCCTCGCACCGCCCGAGAAGGCGGTCCAGTAAGTGCAGGCTTAGTGCTACTTGCCCGGATTGACATCGCCCTGGTCACGACCACTCTCCGCTGTCTGTCACCATGGAGGCATGGGTCAGCCGGAAAGCCGCGAAGAGGAACATGTCGATCTTCCTCCGGGCCAGCGGCTGCAGCGCGGCTGGCCGGTTACCCACTATGGGCCGGTCCCCAAGTTCAGGGCTGAGCGCTGGGAGTTCAGGGTCTTCGGGGCGACCGCCGACGGCGAGAAGCACTGCTGGAACCACGAGCAGTTCACGGCCCTGCCGTACACCACCGTGATCGCCGATCTGCACTGCGTGACGAAATACAGCATGCTCGGCGCCGAATGGGGTGGTATCGCCGCCCGTACGATCCTCGAACTCGCCCCGCCCGCGCCCGAGGTCACCCATGTGATGGTCTGGGCCGAGTACGGCTTCAGCTCGAATCTGCGGCTCTCCGACTTCGCGTCCGAACGAACGATTTTCGCCACACACAAGGGCGGCGAACTGCTCACCGCGGAGCACGGCTTCCCGGTCCGGCTGATCGTGCCGCATCTGTACGCCTGGAAGGGCCCGAAGTGGGTCCGGGGCGTGGAGTACATGACCGCCGACCGCCGCGGCTTCTGGGAGGAGCGCGGCTATCACAACATCGGCGACCCCTGGAAGGAACAGCGGTACTCCTACCAGGAGGAGCCGGGCGAAGGCCCCGAGCTGTAAACGTCAGTCGTCGCGCAGCGCCTTCAGCCGCGCGACATCGGCCGCATGGCCCTCCTTGCCGCCGGGCGTCTCGATGATCAGCGGCACCCCTTCGGTAGCGGGGTGGGTGAACAGGGCCTGGAAGGGGTCCGCCCCGATGTGCCCGGCGCCGATGTTCGCGTGCCGGTCCTTGCGGGCGCCGGCCACGTCCTTGGAGTCATTGGCGTGGATGAGCTTGAGACGGCCCTCGCCGACCGTGTCCACCAGCTCGTCGAGCAGCGCTTTTGTGCCGCCCGGTGCGGCCATGTCGTGCCCGGCGGCGAAGACGTGGCAGGTGTCGAGGCAGACGCCCAGCCGCGGATGCCGGTCGAGCGCCGCGAAGTACGGGGCGAGGTCCTCGACGAGTGAGCACAGGGACGCGCCCTGCCCGGCCGTCGGCTCCAGCAGCAGCCATGGGTCGTCGTCGTGGGTGAGTTCGTCCAGCAGCGGCAGTACCCGGTCCCGGACCTGGGCGAGGGCGTCGGCGCGGGGCCGGCCTCCGGTCGCGGAGCCGGTGTGCACCACCACGCCCAGCGCCCCGATCTCCCGGCCGCGGCGGAGCGAATGCCGCAGGGACGCCACCGACAGCTCCACCGTGGCTTCGGTGTGCGAGCCGAAGTTGATCAGGTAGGGCGCGTGGACGTACGCGGGGATCGCCTCGGCGGCGCAGGCGGAGCGGAAGGCCTCGTCCTGCCGGGGGTTGCCGGTAGGGGTGGCCCAGCCGCGCGGATTGGCGACGAAGACCTGCACGGTCTCGGTGCCGATCTCACGGCCGTACGCCAGCCCGGCGGCGGCGAGCCCGCCGGCCACGGGCACATGGCTACCGACCGGATTACGGAGGCGGGTCTTCACGCCCCCAAGAGTGCCAGGCCGCCGTGGTGTACGGAGGAGGAGGGGCCGGCGCCACCGCGGCGCGGGCGCCGTACCCGACAAGGCACCGCCCCCCCGCGGCGCGGAACGGCCCCGCCGGCGAGGCGAGCGGCGGCCCGACCGGCGAGGTCACGTCACCGCACGCGAAGGACGATCTCGCTCCCCCTGGGCGCCTCGTCGCCGCCGCTCACCGACTGGTCGAAGACCGTGTCGCCGAAGAAGAACCGTGTCACCCGGACCTTGAAGCCCGCGTCCTTCATCGTCCGCTTCGCTTCGTCGACGTGCTCGCCCTCCACATCCGGCACCTCCACCAGGTCCTGCCCCTTGGAGAGCGTCAGCGTGACGGTGTCGCCCGTCGCCAGCTGCGTGCCCTCGCCCGGGGACTGCTTGGCGACCGTGCCCTTGTCCTCCTCGGAGAAGACCTGCTCGGTCGCGATCTGAACCTTCAGTCCGGCCTCGCGCAGCTCCTGCGACGCGTCCTCGACCGAATCGCCGGTCACGTCCGGCGTCTCGATCGGTGTGCCCTTGCTCACAGTGATCGCGACCGCCGTGCCCGGCTTCCGCCCGGTGCCGGCCTCCGGCTCCGTACGGATGACCGAGCCCTGGGGCACGGTGTCGCTGAACTCGTTGTTGACGATGCCCGGGGCCAGGCCCAGAGCCTTGAGCCGCAGCTTGGCCTTCGCCAGCGGAACGCCCTCCAGGCCGGGGACCTTCACAATCTCCGGCCCCTGGGAGACGGTGATCGTCACCGTTCCGGTGTCGCGGACCCGCTCACCGGGCCCGGGGTCGGTGCTGATGACACGGCCCCGGCCGACGACATCGCTGTAGCCCCGCTTGACCCGGATGTCCAGCCCGGCGCCCCGCAGCTTCCGCTCCGCGTCCTGCTGCGGCTGGCGGAGCACACTGGGCACGCTCGTGAACTGACCGGAATTGATGTACCAGACGCCCGCGCCCACCCCGAGCACCAGCAGTACGGCCACCACCAGCGCCAGCAACCCTCGGCGCGGCCCGCGGCGAGGCTCGAAGCGGCCCGGCCACGGCTCCTCCACCGCGGGTGGCGCCGCCAGCACGCTGGTGCGGTTCAGTTCCTCACCGGCAGCGGGCCCTCCCACCGTCCGCGGTATCACGCTCGTACGGTCCTCGGAGCCGTTCCGGCTCTCCCCCGTGGACTGCGGGGGCACCGCGTCCAGCTGTGCGTCGGTGAGGGCCGCGCGGGTCTCGCGGGCGAGCGCCAGCAGCGCGACGGCGTCGGCCGGCCGCAGCTCGGGATTACGGGCGGTGGCCGCCGCCACCAGGTCGTCCAGCCGGCCGGCCAGTCCCGGGACGGCCTCGGACGGCCGTGGAACGTCCTTGTGCAGATGCTGGTAGAGCACCTGGGCCGGGGTGCCCCCGGAGTGCGGCTTGCCGCCGGTCAGCATCTCGTACAGCACGATCCCGCACGTGTACACATCCGCGCGGGTGTCGGCGACGCCGTGCTCGATCTGCTCGGGCGCGAGATAGGAGGCCGTGCCGATCAGCGAGCCGGTGGAGGCCGAGGTGTGCGTGTCCACGCCCCGGACGAGGCCGAAGTCGGCGACCTTGACCCGGCCGTCGTCCCCGATGAGCACGTTTTCCGGCTTCATATCGCGATGTACCAGACCGCCCCGGTGCGCGGCGCCGAGCGCGGCGAGCACAGGCTCGAGGATGTCGAGGGCGGCACGCGGCTGCAGGGCGCCGCGCTCGCGCAGCACATCACGCAGCGTGCATCCGGCGACGTACTCCATCGCCAGATAGACGTACGACCCGTCGGCGCCCTGGTCGTAGACGCCGACGACATTGGGGTGGGCGAGCCGGGCGACGGACTTGGCCTCGCGGATGAAGCGGTCGACGAAGGCGTTGTCGGAGGCGAGGGCGGGGTGCATCACCTTCAGGGCGAGCACGCGGTCGAGACGGATGTCCACGGCCCGGTAGACCGTGGCCATGCCACCGACGGCGATCCGCGCCTCGACTCGGTAGCGGTCGTCGAGTACCTGGCCGACGAGCGGGTCCTGCAGGGTCGTATCCACGGACGTGAGTGTACGAGCCGTCGCGTGCCCGCAGACCTGTGCGCCTGGAACCCGGGCACCGTTGCCAGAGGCGTCACACGTGTGAGACGGCGCCCGGCGGGGCGGGGCCGGCGTGCGTCGCGGCCGCGATGGCGCACAGCTCCTCCAGCGCCGCCGTCCACGCCACGGTCGCGTACTCGGCGTGTCGTTCCTGCTCTGCCGCGGGGAGGTCCAGCTCCCGGATGCCGGACTCGGCGAGAGCGACCTGGGTGCCCTCGCCCTCCGGTGCGAGCGTGAACTCGATCACGGTGGAGTTGCCCGGTCCGGGCTGGGTGTCGGGCCGCACGGCCATCCGGAAGGCGAATCGGGACAGCGGCTCGATCGCCTCCACCCGGCCGTGGAACTCGCCGAGCTCGTCCCATCGGAAGCGCAGCGCCCCACCGGGCCGCAGGTCCACCTCGGCGCCTCCGAAGGCGTACCAGGCGCTGATGTGCTCGGCCACGGTGAGCACCCGCCAGACGCGTTCCGGGGGTGCCGGGACGTACACCTCACGGCAGATGCGGTCGGGGATCGCGCGGTCGTGGACCATGAGGACCACCTCCGCTCCCCACGCTATCCGCTACCGGAACGCCGGGCGCTCGGGATCGAGGGCGGCCAGCCCGTCGGTCGGGGACGACGCCTCGGCGAAGTGGCGTCGCGGGATACGGCCCGCGCGGTGCGCCAGCCGACCCGCGTCGACGGCGTGCCGCATCGCCTCCGCCATCAGCACCGGCTCCTGCGCGCGGGTGACCGCCGAGGCCAGCATCACGGCCGCGCAGCCCAGCTCCATCGCCAGTGCCGCGTCGGAGGCCGTGCCCGCCCCGGCGTCGAGGATCACGGGCACGCGCGCGTGCTCGGTGATCAGCTGGAAGTTGTGCGGGTTGCGGATGCCGAGGCCCGAGCCGATGGGGGAGCCGAGCGGCATGATCGCGGCGCAGCCGACGTCCTCCAGCTTGCGGGCGAGCACCGGGTCGTCATTGGTGTACGGCAGCACGGTGAAGCCGTCGTCGACCAGGGTTTCGGCGGCGTCCAGCAGCTCGACCGGGTCGGGCAGGAGCGTGCGCTCATCGGCGACGACCTCCAGCTTGATCCAGTCGGTGCCGAGGGCTTCGCGCGCCAGCCGGGCGGTGAGAACCGCCTCGCCCGCCGTAAAACAGCCCGCGGTGTTCGGCAGCACCTGGATGCCCAGCTTGTCCAGCACGGACAGCACGGAGCCCTGCACGGTCGGGTCGAGGCGGCGCATCGCCACCGTCGTCAGCTCGGTGCCCGAGGCCACCAGGGCCCGTTCCAGTACGTCCAGGCTGGGCGCCCCGCCGGTCCCCATGATCAGCCGGGAGGAGAAGGCGCGGTTGCCGATGGTGAGGGCGTCGGGGGGCGCGGGGGTCGCTGCGGGCGCCCCCCGCAGGACTGCGGCGTCAGCCATGGTCGGATCAGCCTCCTTGGACAGCGGTCAGAACCTCGATGCGGTCGCCGTCGCCGAGCCGGGTGGCAGGCCACTGGCCGCGCGGTACGACGGTCTCGTTGAGCGCGGCCGCGACGCCCGAGCGGGCGGTGGTGAGGGCGGCGACGACCTGCTCGAGGGTGGTGCCCTCCGGGATCTCGCGGGGCTCGCCGTTCACGGAGACGGTCATGCGGACTGCTCCTCCCGGATGCGGTCGTGACGGTCTTGCGGTGTCCTGCGGTCTTGCGGTGTCCTGCGGTCCTGAGGCGTCCTGCTGTCCTGAGGCGTCCGCTCGAAACGGCGGGCGGTGAACGGGCGGGCCTCCTCGGGCAGTTCGCCGGTGCTCAGCGCCTCGGCCATGGCGTCGCCGGTCACCGGGGTGAGCAGCACGCCGTGGCGGTAGTGCCCGGTGGCCAGATGCAGGCCGGGCAGAGCGGTCGGCCCGAGCAGGGGAGCGTTGTCGGGCGAGCCGGGGCGCAGCCCGGCAAGGGTCTCCACCAGCGGCAGCTCGGTGATACCCGGCACCAGCTCATGGGCGTCGCGCAGGAGCTCGTACACCCCGCCGGCCGTGACGGTGGTGTCCCAGCCCAGCTCCTCGCTGGTGGCGCCGAGAACCAGTTCGCCGTTCTCGCGCGGTACGAGATAGACGGGCCCGCCGCGGACCACGGCCCGTACGGTCCGGGACAGGAACGGCGCGTACGCCTCGGGCACGCGCAGCCGCAGCACCTGGCCCTTGACCGGGCGGATGGGCGGCAGCACCTCCTCGGGCACCCCGGCGAGCCGGCCGCTGCGACTGCCACCGGCGAGCACCACCTGCCCGGCGGCGAGCGCGGTGCCGTCCTCCAGCACCCCTCCGCCGGCCCGGTCGCCCGCGAGCGTCAGGCTCCGGGCCCAGGCGCGGTGCAGGACGACTCCGGCGCGCTCGCAGGCGGTCAGCAGCGCCGCGGCCAGCCGCCGCGGGTCGGCCTGGTGGTCGCCGTCGACGCGCAGGCCCCCGCGTACACCCGGCGCGAGAAGGGGCTCGAGGCGGCGGCATTCGCGCCCCGTGAGCCACTGCGCGTCCAGCCCGCACCGCAGCTGGAGGGCGTGGAGTTCCCGCAGGTGAGCGCGGTCATCGGAATCGAGGGCGACGGCCAGGGTGCCGCAGGCGCGGTAGCCGACGTCCTGGCCGCTCGCCTCCTCCAGCTCGGCCACAAAAGCCGGGTAGCGCTCGGCGGAGGCGAGGTTCAGACCGAGCAGGGTCTCCTCGCCGTAGTGCAGCTCGGTCACCGCCGCGAGCATTCCGGCCGCGACCTGGGCGGCGCCCGTCCCGGGGGACGGGTCGGCGACGGCGGTGCGCAGCCCGCGCTGCGCCGCCCGCCAGGCCGTGACCAGGCCGATGATCCCGCCCCCGATGACCAGGACGTCATAGGTCGGATGCGCGGTGTCGTACGGCGTGCGCGCACTGCTGCCAGAAGGCGCGTGCATGGGCTGTCAGCCCCTCCCTTCGCCGGCATGACCCGGATCAGGTTCGTACGGTCGGAGGCCGCCCAGCCTCCCTCTCAGCCCGGTGCGTCCGGGCTCCCGCGAGTGCGTGTGGCGGCCACCTTATCGCCTGTCCTGGCCAGGCAGTAAGGGAGCAATCGGGCCCCGCACCGTGTGATGGTGTGTCAGAAATCTCGGGTGCGCGCGTCTCGGGCGGGTCTGCGCCGCGGTTCTAGAGTGATCGTGTGAGCGAGGACAGGCAGACAGCGCAGCGGATCGTGATCGCCGGCGCCGGCATGGCCGGGGTGCAGACCGCCGTCGCCCTGCGCGAAGAGGGCTGGCGGGGCGCGATCACCCTGATCGGCGCGGAGCCCCACCAGCCGTACGACCGGCCGCCCCTGTCCAAGGCCGTGCTGCTCGGCAAGGCCGACGGGTCCGCCTTCGACGTCGACTTCGCCGCACTGGACATCGAGCTGCTCCTCGGGCGGACCGTCACCGCGGTCCGCCCGGCCGAGCACCTGGTGGAAACCGGCGCCGGACCGGTGCCGTACGACCGCCTGGTCATCGCCACCGGGGCCGAAGCCGTCCCCCTGCCCGGCAGCGAGGGCGTCGCGGGCGTACACCTGCTGCGCACCCTCGACGACGCCGAGGCGTTGCGCCCGCTCCTCGAGGCGCAGCACGAGTTCGTGGTGGTCGGCGCCGGGTGGATCGGCGCGGAGTTCGCGACCGCGGCGCGCGAGGCCGGCTGCTCGGTCACCGTCGTCGAGGCCGCCGACCGCCCGCTGGCCGGAGCGCTCTCGGCCGAGGTCGCCATCCACATGGAGCGCTGGTACGAGGACAGCGGGACCCGTCTGATCACCGACGCGCTCGTGACCCGCATCGCGCCCGGCTCGGTGATCCTCGACGAGGGCATCCGGCTGCACGCGGACTCCGTGGTCGTGGGGATCGGGGCCCGCCCCGCGACGGGCTGGCTGGCCGGCTCCGGCATCGAGCTGTGCCCGGACGGCTCCGTGCGCGCCGACGACCGGCTGCGCACCTCCGAGCCGGACGTCTACGCGGTCGGCGACTGCGCGTCCTTCCCCTCCGCCCGGTACGGCGAGCGGCTGCTGGTGCACCACTGGGACAACGCGGTGCAGGGTCCGCGCGTGGTCGCCGCCAACATCGTCGGCGGTGAGGCCGAAGGCATGGTCTACGACCCCGTGCCCTACTTCTGGTCCGAGCAGTTCGGCCGGTTCGTCCAGTACGCGGGGCACTACCCCGCCGCCGACTCGATGGTGTGGCGGGGTGATCCGGCCGGGGCCGCCTGGTCGGTGTGCTGGCTGCGTGAGGGCAGACTGGTCGCGCTGCTCGCGGTCGGCCGGCCCCGCGACCTGGCGCAGGGGCGCAAGCTCATCGAGCGGGGGGCCCTGCTGGACCCGGAGCAGGCCGCCGATCCGTCGGTCCCGCTGAAGTCCGCCGTGCGCTAGACCTGCGCTAGACCGGTCCAGCGGTCCGCGGGCCGTACGTGACCCCGCCCGGCGGCGCTCCGGTACCGCCTGTCAGTCCGGGATGGCAGGCTTGTCCCGTGACCGAGATTGACACGAAGACCGATGCGCTCGTTCCCGCCTGGCTCACCCTCCCCGAGATCGCCGAACGGCTCGGCGTCGAGGTGACGCGCGTCCGGCAGCTGGTCAAGGAGGGCCAGCTGATCGCGGTGCGCCGTGGCGAAAACCGCGTGCTCCAGGTGCCCGCCGACTTCATCGGCGAGGGCAAGGTTGTCAAGGGCCTCGCCGGCACGCTGACGCTCCTGAGGGACGACGGCTTCACCGACGAGGAGATGCTGGAGTGGCTCTTCACTCCGGATCCGACCCTGCCCGGCACGCCTGCGCAGGCCCTGCGCGAGAATCGCGGCACGGAGGTGAAGCGCCGCGCCCAGGCGCTCGCCGTCTGACCTTGTGAACCGTACGGCGTACGGGCCGCGGCCGCGGCCCGTACGCCGCCGTCCCGGGGGGTATCCATGGCCACCGCCGCCTCAGCCGGCGCCGCACGCGCACAGCTCGCCGACGCCCGGCTCTATCTGTGCACCGACGCGCGCAAGCGCCAGGGCGACCTGCCGGAGTTCCTGGACGCGGTCCTGTCCCGCGGGGTGGACATCGTGCAGCTGCGCGACAAGGGCATGGAGGCGGGCGAGGAGCTTGAGCACCTGGCGGTGTTCGCCGACGCCTGCAGGCGGCACGGCACGCTGCTCGCGGTGAACGACCGCGCCGATGTGGCGCACGCCATCGGCTCGGACGTGCTGCACCTGGGGCAGGGCGACCTGCCGGTGCCCGCCGCCCGCGCGATCCTCGGCGAATCCGTGCTCATCGGGCGCTCCACGCATGCCGAGCCGGAGGTCGCGGCCGCGACGGCCGAGCCGGGTGTGGACTACTTCTGCACCGGGCCGTGCTGGCCGACGCCGACGAAGCCGGGGCGGCACGCCCCGGGCCTGCCGCTGGTCCGCTACGCCGCCTCGCTGGAGCCCGTACGGCCGTGGTTCGCGATCGGCGGGATCGACGCGGCCAATCTGGATCAGGTACTGGACGCGGGCGCGCGGCGGATCGTGGTGGTGCGGGCGATCACAGAGGCCGACGACCCGGGCGCCGCGGCCGCGGATCTGGCCAAGAGAGTGCGCGAGCGCGGCCTCTGAGCGGTCGTGGCCCTCGCCGATCGAGGTCAGGACGGGTGCCGGGGCCGACCGGACTGTCGCTCCTGGCGTCCGGAGTTTGGACAGTAATCCGGTTAAACGGGCAAATCGGCCCGTTTGGTTGGGGGTCCGCCGGACCGCTGGCTAACCTGCGGGTATGGCCCTTGGCACTGCTTCCACCTGGACCGAACGCGCACACACCGTGCGCGACCTGCTCGCGTCCGGCGAGCGTTCGTACTCCTTTGAGTTCTTCGCCCCGAAGACCGAGAAGGGCGAGCGGACGCTGTGGAACACCGTGCGCAAGATCGAGGCCGTGTCGCCGACCTTCGTCTCTGTGACATACGGCGCGGGCGGCTCCTCCCGCGAGGGGACCGTACGGGCCACCGAGCGGATCGCCACCGACACCACCCTCACCCCCGTCGCGCACCTGACCGCCGTCAATCACTCCCTGGCCGAACTGCGCAACATCATCGGCCGCTACGCCGACGCCGGAATCCGCAACATGCTCGCGCTGCGCGGTGACCCGCCGGGCGACCCGATGGGCGAGTGGGTGCCGCATCCCCAGGGCGTGAACTACGCCGCCGACCTGGTCCGGCTGATCAAGGAGTCCGGCGACTTCTGCGTCGGTGTCGCGGCCTTCCCCGAGATGCACCCGCGCTCGACCGACTGGGACACCGATGTCCGGCACTTCGTGAACAAGTGCCGGGCGGGCGCGGACTTCGCGATCACCCAGATGTTCTTCTACGCGGAGGACTATCTGCGCCTGCGCGATCGGGTTGCGGCAGCAGGTTGCGTCACGCCGATCATTCCAGAGATCATGCCGGTCACGAACGTGCGCCAGATCGAGCATTTTGCTCAGCTCAGCAATGCGGCCTTCCCGCCCGAGCTGGCGGAGCGGATCCTCGCGGTCAAGGATGACGCGGCCGCTGTACGCTCGGTTGGGATTGAGTACGCCACACAGCTGTGCGCGCGCTTGATGGCCGAGGACATCCCGGGGTTGCACTTCATTACCCTGAATCACTCCACGGCCACCTTGGAAATCTACGAGAATCTGGGGCTGCACCAGCGGTCCTGAGCAAGGCCGGCCAGCGGCGGAAGAGGGGCGTACATGGGCTGGACGATCCTCTACATCGCGTTCGGCATCGTCGCTCTCTGGCTGTTGGGCGAGGTGCTGCTCCAATACAAGGCACGACTGCGCTGGCGGCTGCTCGCCTTCGCGGGCTTCTGCGGCGTGGTCGTCGGGGTGCTCATCCCCTCCGTGATTGTCATCGGAGTCGGCGCGGCCGCCTTCGCCGTCGGTCAGACCTACGTCACGCTGTCCTTCCGGCGTGGCTTCGCCGCCGGCTGGGCGCTCAACGTCGGCCCGGGGCGTCGCGAGGAGCCGGAGGACTACGACGACTACGACGACTACGAACAGCCGGCGTCCAAGACCCCGGACGCCGAGGCCCCGCTGCCGCCGGAGCCGCAGAGCGCCGCTCCGCTCCGCGATGAGGTGTACCGCCCCGAACCGCTGCCGGACGAGACCGGAACGTACGGCGTGTACAGCGACGCCGGGTACGGCAGCGGCAGCCCCGCATACGGCGACTACGGCCAGGACGCCATGGCCGGCCAGGGCAGCGGCGGCTACAGCGGGCAGTACGACTACGGCACCGGGCAGTACGACGCGTACGCCGATCCGTACATCGGCGCCGGAGCCACCCAGAACTACGCCTCGTACGACCAGTACGGGTCGTACAACGGGCAGTACGACACCGGTCAGTACGCAGGCCAGTACGGGGACGGCCAGTACGGGGACGGCCAGTACGGCGCGGGCCAGTACAGCGACCCCTACGGTGGCGCCGGGCAGTCGTACTCCGGATCCTCGTACGGGGACGGCACGTACTCGCAGACCCCGCCCGGCGGTGTCTGGATGCCGCAGCAGCGCGAGGGCGAGGCACCGCAGCAGCCGCCCGCCACGCCTCCGATGCCGGAAGAGCAGCCGTACCCGTACCAGCAGGGCAACTGGCAGAGCGGCTACGGCGACCAGTACCGCTACTGAGACCCGCGCCAGGCAGGACCCTCGACGATCAGGCCGGCGACCAGCGCGCCCGACATCCCGGCGTGGGCCAGCCCGCCGCCGGGGTGCGACCAGCCGCCCACCGTGTAGAGCCCCGGCACCCGGGTGACGTTCGAAGGCCGCAGGAACTCGCCGTGCGCTCCGGCCAGCGCCGGCCCGGGCACGACCCCGCCCAGCGCACCCGTCTCCGCCGCCGTGTCGGCCGGGATGCGCACCTCGCGCCAGAGCAACCGCTCCCGCAGATCCGGTATCGCGGCCTCGGCGACCGCGATCACCCGGTCCGCGAAGCCCTCCGCCACCCCGGGCGCCGTCCAGTCGACCGTGTCGGGGGCTCCCACGGCGTGGCCCGGCACCGTCGCGGTGAGCGTGACCGCCTCATGGCCGGCGTCCGGGACCTGTGACGGATCATCCGGTCTGAGGACGGTGACGGTCGGCTGGTCGCACAGACCGCGGCCGGAGCCGAAGAGCGCGTCCAACTCCGCGTCCCGGTCGGCCGCGTGCACCACGGTGCGGTGCGCGGCGCCTTCCGGCCGGCCGCCCCGCAGGGCGAGCAGGACCGTGAACCGCGCGCGGGGGCGGCGCCGCCCCGGCAGCACATCGGAGGCCTGCCACAGCCGCCCGTAGATGTGGGGGGAGTCGCCCGTCAGCGCCGCCAGCACCCATGGGTCTACACCGGCGACGACCATGTCCGCGTCCGCCCGCCCGCTGTCCCGCAATTCCACGCCGGCCGCCCGGCCGTCCTTCTCGACGACCGCGGCGACCTCGGCGCCGAAGAAGAACTCCACCTTCCGCTCGCGGCAGCGCTCGTGAAGGGCATCGGCGAGCGCTCGCATCCCGCCACGGACGTACCAGCTCCCAAAGGTCTGCTCCACGTACGGCAGTACGACCGCGCTCGGCGGCGCCTCTCGGGGATCCAGGCCGTACGCCAGGGCGTGACTCTCCAGCAGAACGCCCAGCCGCGGGTCGCGCAGCTCGCGGGAGCCGACCTCAGCGAGCGTGCCGGCCGGGCGCCGCAGCAGCCCGCGCCGCAGCGCCGGGTACGGGTCGCGGCCCAGCGCCTGCCAGTCCTGCCGCAGCGGCTCTTCCAGCAGCGGCCTGCGGGTCGCCTCCCACACCTGACGCGCCCGGTTGAGCAGATCGCCCCAGCGCTCGCCCGCGCCCGCGCCGAGAGCCGCGTCCAGCGCGGTCACCACGCCGGCGCGCGAGGCGTTCGGCAGCGAGACCTCCGTGCCGTCGGCGAAGATGTGCCTGCTCGCCGGTTCCACCTGGGACAGCTCGACGCGCTGCTCCAGAGTCTCCTTGCCGGTCTTGACGAACAGATCGCGGTAAACGGCCGGCAGATGCAGCAGGCCGGGGCCGGTGTCGAAGCCGAAGCCGTCCCGTTCGAAGCGCCGCACCGCGCCGCCGTACGTCGCCCCGCGCTCGTACACCGCCACCCGGTGGCCCGCCACGGCCAGCCGGGCGGCGGCCGCCATGGCGCCCATCCCCGCGCCGATCACCGCAATTCGTGCCATGGACGAGACCTTAACCGGGAGGACTGACAGTGTCCGCGCCGATCTCCTCCGCACCGGTCCGGCCGGAGGCGGCACCGGGGACTGGGCCGGACCACGCAGCCCCTGAGTACCCGTACCTAGGAGGCAACTTGAGTACCTGCCCGGATAGGCCCCGGCCCGTGTCCAGGACAGAGTAGAGACCACGGATGGGGCGCAGCGCCGGAACCGCCGACACGGGGCGGCGGAAACGGCGCCGCACCCCGCCGTGATGGGGGAAGCCCACGGGGGACCGGCGGGGCACGGGGGGCTCCACCGGTAACACGGGGGCTGGGGGGAAGCGGGGGGCACGGGGGAAGCGGGGAAACGCTGTTCTGGCGGGCTCAGCCACGAGCCGCGCCAGAACAGCGCACCCGCGCCGGGACTACCGGCCGTCGCTCACCCGCCCCTGCAACAGCCGGGACAGCGCCGCATGCACGTCGTCCAGGGAACGCTCCGGCTGGAACGCCTTCCAGTCCAGCGCCGCCACCAGCACCATGCCGACCAGCGCCGCCGCGGTCAGCGGCACATCGATCTCGTCGCTGAGCTCGCCGCTGCGCACGGCCTCGCGCAGGACGTCCTCCACCACCGCGACCGCCTGCTGCCGCACCATCGCCAGGGTGGACTGCCAGGCGCGGCCCGTCCGCCACAGCTCGGCGACATAGAGCTGAGTGAACGCCGGGTAGCGGTCGATGAAGACCAGACCGGCTCTGATCATCGCGTCCAGTGCGTCGACCCGGCTGCCGCCCTTCTCCATGGCCTCGTCGGCGGCGGACTGCAGTGAGGATGTCAGCAGCCCGACCCCGTGCCGCAACAGCTCCTCGAAGAGCTCGTTCTTACTGGCGAAGTTGTAGTAGACGGTGCCCTTGGCGACCCCGGCCCGCTCGGCGATCTCGTCCACCGTGGTGGAGGAGAAACCCTTCTCCGCTATGAGGGTCACGGCCGCCTCGTAGAGCTTCGCTCGCGTCGCCTGACGGCGGGTTCTGCTGCTGTCCATGCCGTTGATTGTCCCCGGACCGCTCCGCGCCCGGGGCACGGAACGGATCACAGGCTCAGCTCCGGGTGCAGCCGGTCCAGCGTCCACACCTGCTTGCGCCGGGCCGACCACGCGGTGAGCGCCAGCGCGCCCAGCGTGTACGCGGTCAGCACCGCACAGCCCTGCCACACCGGCTCCAGACCGCCGCCGGTGATGAGTCGGCGCAGCCCCTGGACGATGTAACTCATCGGCAGGAACGGGTGGATGGCGTTGAAGAAGCCGGGGCTGGTCTGCACCGGGTACGTACCGCCCGCCGACGTCAGCTGCAGCATCAGCAGCGCGAGCACCAGGATGCGGCCAGCCGGCCCGAAGCGGGCGTTGAGCCACTGCACGATGGCCGCGAAGCAGGCGGCGACCAGCAGCAGGAAGCCGATGGTGCCGGCCGCCCGGGCCATCTCCAGCCCGATGGCCCAGTGCAGTACGGCCATCAGGGCCACCGTCTGCAGCACGCCGATCGCGACGACCGGCAGCCAGCCCGCCAGCGCGATCCGCCAAGCGGAGGCGCCCGCCGCCAGCGCGCGGCGGTTGAGCGGCTGGATGAGCATGTAGGCGACCATCGCGCCGACCCACAGCGACAGCGGAATGAAGTACGGCGCGAATCCGGTGCCGTAGTTCGGCGCCTTGTGCATCGCGCGCGAGGCGAGCTGTACCGGGTCCGCCATCACCTTGGTGCGCTCGTCCCGGTCGTGCTTGTTGTAATCGGGGATCTGCTGTGCGCCGTCGTGCAGGCCGCCGGCCAGCTTGCCCGAGCCGTCGACGAGTCTGAACATGCCGCCGGTGAGCGTGTTGGCGCCGGACGACAGCCTTCCCAGACCGCTGTCCAGGTCCTGGACGCCCTCCCTGGCGGTGCCCAGGCCCGTGTGCAGGGTCGTCGTGCCCTTCGCGACCTGGTGCGCGCCCCTGTTGAGGGCGTTGATCTTCGCGACCGCGGCGTCGAGGTCGGCGCCGAAGTGCGGTGCCCGGTCGGCGAGGTCGAGGGCCATATGGTTCAGCCGGTCCAGGTGGGAGCGGAGTTCGTCGGTGTTGTTGTGGTCCTGGACCAGGTTGTTGAAGTCCTCGGCGGCATCCGCCGCGGTGTCGGCCGCGTCCACGGCCTTCTTCAGGTCGGAGCAGGAGGGATCGAGCTCGATCGCGCTGCCGCAGCGCACCTGGTGGATCCGCGCCAGGGCGTCGGAGGCGGCACGCGTGTCCCGGGCGGCCGCGGCGGCCTTGTCCGGCAGTTCGTCGACCTCGTTCCTGAGCCTCCTGCTCGCCTCCGCGACGTCCCGGGCGGCGTCGGCGATCTGCCCGCCGTGGTCCCGGAAGAACGGCCGGACCTTGTCGGCCATGGCGTTCACCGTGTCGGCGAGCTGCTGCGTACCGTCCGCGACCTGGCGTGCGCCTCGCTCGAGCTTGCCGGCGCCGGTGTCGAGCCGGGTGACACCGTTCTTCAGGGCAAGGCTGCCGTTCTTGGCCTGGACCAGGCCGTCGGCGAGGTCGCCCGCGCCCTTCTTCGCCTTGCCGATACCGCCTGTGAGGTCGTCTGCGCCCTTGGCGGCCTTCTCCGTCGCCCCGTGGATGTCCGAGAAGGACACGAAGATCTTGTCGAGGAAGGAGCGGGCGGTGCCGGTTGAGGCAGCCGACCGGACCTCGGAGAACACGGTCCGGGAGATCTGGCTGACGACGTAGTTGTTCGCGTCGTTGGTGCGCACCTGGAGGGCGCTCGTCTGCGGGCTGTCCCCGGAACTGGAGGCGATCCGCTTGCTGAAGTTGGCCGGCACGGTGAGCGAGAGGTAGTACCTGCCGTCCTCGATGCCGCTGCGGGCCTCGTCGGTGCTGACGTCGTGCCACTCGAAGGTCTTGCTGCGGTGCAGGCCCTTGACGATGTCGTCGCCGGCGGTGATGCGCTGCCCCTTCGCGGTGGCGCCCTTGTCGGCGTTGACCAGGGCGACCGGGATCTTGTCCAGTCGCCCGTAGGGGTCCCAGAAGGACCACAGGTAGAGCGCGCCGTACAGCAGGGGCAGCAGCAGGAGGGCGGCGAGCGCTGCCCGCGGGAGCTTCCCTCTGCCGAAGCGCTTCAGCTCAAGCGCGGCCAGCCTTGGCGAGCGCATGCGACGCCCCCTCCTCGTTTCCGTTGTCCTCGGTGTCGTCCGAGTCGTTGTCGTTCGCGTCGTTGTCGTTCGCGTCGTTGTCGTCCGCCGGTGCGTCGCTCGCCGGCGTCTCGCCTCCCTGGGCGTCGCCTGTGCCCGCGGGCTGCGGGCGGGGCGCGCTGGAGACCACCACGGCGCCGTCCGGTGCCTGGCTGCACACGGCGAGGACGGTCGTCCCGCCATCCGCCACCCGCCGCAGCATGGCCCAGGCCTGCTCGCGTTCGGCGTCCGAGAGCTTCAGATCGGCGTCGTCCACGGCCAGCAGCCGGGGCTGCGCGATGAGCGCGAGCGCCACCGACAGCCGCAGCCCCTCCAGCCGCTCCAGATCCCGTACGGCCGTGCGCTCGCCCTTGGGCAGCGCCGCCAGGTCCAGGCCGGCGGTCGCCAGGGCGGTGTCGATACGGCGGCGGCTCGCGGCGGCGCGCTCGCGCCGGGGCCGGAACAGGTCGCGCACCGAGCCGCTGAACCGGCGCTGGAGCAGCGCCCGTTCGCGCAGGTGCTCGGCCACGGTCAGGGCCGGATCCAGTTCCGATACGCCCGCCACCGGGCCCAGCGTGCTGATCCGCCGCACGGCTGCGCTCTTCTTCGGCAGACGGTGTCCGGCGATCTCGGCGTGCCCGGCGGTGGCGCGCATCCGGCCGGTGAGCGCCAGCAGCAGGCAGGTGCGGCCCGAGCCCGAGGGGCCCTCCACGGCTATGAGCGCGCCGGGTTCGGCGTCGATGTCGATGTCGCGGAACGCCCAGCCCCGGGGGCCTTTGACGCCGAATCCCACGGCCGTGACCGCTGCCCCGTGCGGGGTGCTGTCCACGAACCCTCCCCAATTTGAACTGACTGGTCAGTGCAAAAAGTATGGCGCATCGGATCCGGCGGTCTCAAGTCGGGGGTGCGGGGGCTGTTGTGCGCGGCCGAAGATTGCGGGGAAACCGCTGGTCAGAGCCGATTGTCAGTGGTGTGCCCCACGATGTCGTCATACGGCCTTGAGCCGTCCGCGACGACAGGAGGTTCGTCATGGCGACGTCTGCCGCTGCGCGCCGACGCCGTACCACCGGCCCTGCCCCTTCGTTGACCGGTCCCGCGAGCGATGTGCACCCCGTCGTACGCCGGACCACCGCCTCGCCCGAGGCCCTCGGGCTGCTCGCCCAGGCCCGCCACGGGCTGAACGAGGCCGCGGCGCTCGAGATCCCCAACGAGCGCTTCGCCACAGCGCACCTGGCCGCGCTGCGTACCGCCGCCGCCGTACTGGCGGTCCGCGGCCGGCCCGAGCCCACGGCGCGCCGCAGAAGGCGCATCCGCAGCGCCTGGGAGGTGCTCCCGGAGGTCGCGCCCGAACTGGCCGAGTGGAGCATGCTGTTCGCCTCGGGCGCCGAGCGCCGGGCCCGGGCCGAGGCGGGGATACGGGACGCGGCCAGCCGGCGCGACGCCGACGACCTGATACGGGACGCGGGGATGTTCCTGCGCATCGTCGAACGGCTGCTGGCGCTGCAGCCGGCGCTGCCCCAACCGCGCGCGGTCGCTCAGCCGGACGCGGGCTGACCCGGCGCGGGCGCTGGTCGGCGCCGGCTGCCGCGGCGCGGAGCTGCCGGGGAAGGCTGGACACGGGCGGGCCTCGGTAGGCAATAGGGTGGGAGATGCTGCATACGTTCGTCTTCCGCCGCCCGCGGCGGCCCCGCGCCGAGGAGCCCCCCGCTGTGTCCGACCCGATGCGCCCCCGCGCCGCTCTCCGTACCGCAGTGGTCTGGGAGGTGCTCCAGGACGCCCTGGAGCGCCGGGTGAAGACCGCCGGCCGGGACCAGCTGGACATCCTCGACACCGGCGGCGGCACCGGCAACTTCGCGGTGCCGGCCGCCCGGCTCGGCCACCGCGTCACCGTCGTCGACCCCAGCCCCAACGCGCTGTTCGCGCTGGAGCGCAGGGCCGCCGAGGCCGGGGTCGCCGACCGGGTGCGCGGTGTCCAGGGCGACGCCCACGGCCTGTTCGACGTGGTCGAGCGCGGCGGCTACGACGTCGTTCTGTGCCATGGCGTGCTGGAGTACGTGGACGACCCCGCCGAGGGCGTGCGCAACGCCGTCGACGCGCTGCGTCCGAGCGGAACGCTCAGCCTGCTCGCCGCCGGGCTGGGCGGCGCCGTGCTCGCCCGCGCGCTCGCCGGGCACTTCACCGAGGCGCGGCAGGCGCTCACCGACCCGGACGGCCGGTGGGGCGAGGGCGACCCCGTGCCCCGCCGGTTCACCGCCGACCAGCTCTCCGATCTGGTCTCCGCCACGGGCCTGGCCATCGCCTCGGTGCACGGCGTCCGCGTCTTCTCCGACCTAGTGCCCGGCGCCCTGGTCGACACCGAGCCGGGAGCCGTGGATGCGCTGCTCAAGCTCGAGGCCGCCGCGGCCGAACTTCCGGCCTTCCACTCCGTTGCCACCCAGCTCCATGTGCTCGGTGAGCGGGAGTCCGGCTGACCTGGATCGGCGCGGGTACGAGATCGGCGCAGGTAGTCGAACGGAGCCCACCCGATCAGCCGCGCAGCCCCGTATGATCGGGGAACAGCGTCCGGCATGACGGGCGGGCGGTGGGGGAATGCACGTCCCACACCACCCGAGCCGCCGCCGTGGCGGTCCGGAATGGCGAATTGGCGCAGAGGGGCGGGTTTCACGGGGGCGAATCCCTGCCTATCCTGAAAGGGTCGCACCCCCGGTCGTCCCGCGACCGACGAGTAGGAGGACTCCGTGCCGCTCTCGGAGCACGAGCAGCGAATGCTCGAGCAAATGGAGCGAGCGCTGTACGCCGAAGATCCCAAGTTCGCGACAGCGCTTGAGGGAAGCGGGCTGCGTACGTACACCCGGCGACGGGTCTACCGGGCGGTCGCGGGTTTTCTGGTGGGCATCGCGCTCCTCATGGCCGGAATGGTCGCTCAGCAGATCTGGATCAGCGTGGTGGGTTTCCTCGTCATGCTGGGGTGTGCCGTCCTCGCGGTCACCGGGTGGCGCAAGGCGCCCAAGCCTGGCGAGCAGGCGGCCGGCGGAGGCATCCCGGGCGGACCGCACCGCCGTCAGGCCCGTCAGCGCCGGTCGATGATGACGCGCATCGAGGAACGCTGGCAGCGTCGCCGGGACGAACAGGGGCACTGACCTCTCGGAACATCTTCACCGCTGGGGTTGTGGGGCGGCCACCGTACGGTGGCCGCCCCACAACCCCAGCGCCGTCTCAGCCGCGCTGCCGGCTGGGCCCCTGCCTCAGTGCGGCGGTCCAGCGCTCCACGCGCCACCGGACGACATGCGCCGACCACCACCGGGAGGCCGCCCACACCACGCGCGCCATGGAGCGCGGGGCGAGCAGTGCCCGCAGCCGCGTGCCGGGGCCGGCCGTGCTGTGCAGCCCGGCCCGCACTCGCGCCACATCGGCTGCCATCCCTGCCATCGGACGCGGCCGCGGCGCGTAGAGGACCTGCTCGACCGCTGTGGCCACCCGGCGCGCCGACTCCGCCGCTGCCGGATCCAGCCGAGCGCTGCTGACGATCCGTTCCGCCGCCTGCCGCGGCGTCTGCGAGTCGTCGGGCAGGATGCCGTAGTCCCATCCGGAGTCGACAAGCTCCCGCCAAGCTCCAAGGGTCCGGCCGGCGATGTCGGCAGCAGCGCTTCCCGAGGACTCCGGCTGTACGCCCGCGGTCTGTCCCAGGGCGCCGGTCGCCCCTGGGCCCGAGAGCCCGAGCCGCCGCCGTCGGATCAGCACCCGCCACAGCACCGGCAGCAGGAGCAGCCCGACGATCAGCGCGAGGGCCAGCAGCACCTGCCCCGTCGTGAGCAGCCACACCGGCAGCCCGCGGTCACCGGCTCCGCCGCCCGCCTGCTGGGGCGTTGGACCGCAGTCACCCAGCTTTTTGGCATCGCGGCTGCAGGTGTCCGAAGCCGATGGTGCGTCCGAGGGCTCCGCCGGGGTGGTCGGCCGTGCCACGCCGGGGCTGTCTCCGCCGCTGATCCGCTGGTTGTCGACCGTGTAGTCGGGCACGGTGCCACGGGTGGGCGTGGGCTCGAAGCGGGTCCAGCCGACGCCCTCGAAGTACAACTCCGGCCAGGCGTGGGCGTCCTTGAGGCCGACCGACATCGAACCATCGGTCTGCGCGGTGCCGGGGGTGAAGCCCACCGCCACCCGGGCCGGGATGCCCAGCGTCCGCGCCATCGCCGCCATCGAAAAAGCGAAGTGGACGCAGAACCCTTGTTTCTGTTGCAGGAACCGGGCGATGGCAGCCGCACCGCTGCCGGCCTCCACTTGAGTGTCGTAGGTGAAGCCGCCCTCGGTGGCGAACCAGTTCTGGAGCCTGACGGCCTGCTCGTACGCGTCCGGGGCACCGGCGGTCACCTGCCGAGCCGTACGAGCCACCACGGCCGGCAGCGCATCCGGCACCTGCGTGTACTCCCGCAGCAGCCCCGTGGGCGGCGCCCCCGCGGAGGCGAGCTGTTCGGCCGTGGGCCGTACCTCCAAGCTCGACACCACATAGCGCACGCCGCGGGTGGTCTGCCCGCGGTCGCCGACGAGCGTGCGGCCCTCGGGCTCGAACCGCCAGCGCCCGTCGATCATCACCCGGGAGGCCGGGTACGGCAGCGGCAGCCAATTCTGCGCGTACCACTCGGCCGTGGCCACCCTGGTGGATACCGGCGTCGTCCGCACCTGGGGCGCCAGGCCCGGCGGCGCCGGGAGCGCCGACGGCACATCGCTGACCCGGCGCTCGGAGGGTTTCCACGAGGTGCCGTCGAACCGGTCGAGCGCGACTATCCGCAGGTACATGTCCTGGGTGCGCTGCGCGCTGGTCCGGTACCTCAGAACCTCCCGGTCCGCGGGCTGGTTGAGGCTGTTCTGCAGCGATACCAGGGGGTTGACGGCGGAGATCGTCCCGCCTCCGGGACCGGTGCCCGAGCCGCCGCCCCGCCGGTCCAGCAGCCCGCCGTCCAGGGACGGCAGGACCACGGGCACGACCAGGGCGAAGCCCAGCGCTGCCGCCCCGATCCGACGGCCGGTCCGCACCGTCATCGGCGGCCTGCCCGCACCCTCGAGCCCAGCGCCGAGCCTGCTCGGGGCCGGTGGAGCCGGAAGCGCCCCCGCCCCGCCGGGGCCGGGGGAGAACACCCGCCCCCACTGGGTCAGCCGGTCTCGCCCCTCGGCGAGGAGCAGCAGCAGATAGCCGCTCGCGGCGAGCAGGAACCACAGCCAGCCGGCGCCGCCATGGGCCAGTCCGGCAGCGACCGAGTACAGCGCGAGCAGTGGCAGCCCCGCGGGAGCGGCCGTGCGGTAGGTCACCGCGAGCGTGTCCACCAGCAGGCCGATCAGCAGTACGCCGCCGATGATCATCAGCCGGATGCCGGAGGTGACGGGCGCCGGGATCGCGTACTGACCGACGTCCTCGGCACCCTCGGCCAGCAACTGGCCGAACTCCCCGAACGCGGCGGGCCCCGGCAGGATCCCGCCGAGCGCCTGGTCGCGCGTGAAAGCCAGCGTCAGGAGCACCAGCGCCACGAAGGCCTGCGCCGCCACCGTGAGCGGCCGCGCCAGCGGCACCCTGCGCGTGAGCGCCCCCACCCCGGACACGATCGCCAGCAGGACGGCCGCCTGCATGATCCACGCGGGCGAGTCGACCAGTGGCAGCAGCGCGCACGCCGCCATCAGCGTGGCCGGCACCGAGCGCATGGCGAGCCGTCCCTGACCGCTCATCGCCTCTCCTCCTGCGGGCCGGCGTGCGGTCCGGGACCCGGACCCGCCGGTGCGCCGGCCAGGCGGTCGGCCACGGGAGCCGGCTGGCGGTCGGCCTGCCGCCACAGGTCGGCCAGCCGGGCACCCGGCGTGACCGGCAGCACCGTCCAGCCCGCCTCCCGCAGCACCCGCAACTGCTCCCCGAACGGCAGCCCACCCCCGCCGCCGTCCCGGGACCAGGCGGCCGGGTCCGGTACGAACGCCACCGCGGCGGAACACCGCTGTCGCATCCGGGCCATCAGGGCCGTCTGCTCCTCGTCGAGACTGCCGAGGAACGCCACCAGCAGGCCCTCCCGGCCGGCACGCAGCACGTCGTACGCCGCGGACAGACTCGTCCCGGCGGAGCGGTCCACCAGCGCAAGGGTCTCCAGCAGCAGCCCCGCCGCGTCGGAGGAGTCCCCACTGAGCCCTCCGGCCCCCTCCGTGCCCGGCACCGAGGTGCCGGTGTCGGTGAGCAGCCGCACCGAGAAGCCCCGCTCCAGCAGATGCATCGACGCCGACGCGGCGCCCGAGACAGCCCACTCGAAGGCCGAGTCGGGTCCCGCGCCCTGGTGGGCGCACCGCCGGGTGTCGAGCAGCACTGTGCAGCCCGCACGCTGCGGCTGCTCCTCGCGGCGCACCATCAGCTCGCCATAGCGCGCGGTGGACCGCCAGTGCACCCGGCGCAGGTCGTCCCCGTGTCGGTAGCCCCGCGGGATCACATCATCCTCACCGGCCAGCGCGGGGGAGCGGTGCCGCCCGTCCCCGTACCCCACCGCCTCGCCCGAGAAGGCCACCGCGGGCAGCGGCTCCACCCGCGGCACCACGGTGAGGGTGTCGAAAGAGCTGAAGGCTCGGGTCAGCTCGCACATCCCGAACGGATCCGTCAGCCGCAGCTGCAGCGGCCCCAGGGGGTAGCGGCCGCGCAGGTCCGAACGGACCCGGTAGGCCACCTCGCGCCGCCCGCCCGGCTCCAGGCGGTCCAGGATGAAGCGGGGGCGGGGCCCCAGGACGTACGGAACCCGGTCCTGCAGCATCAGCAGACCGGTCGGCAGCCGGGAGACATTGTCGACCCGCAGATGCACCCGCGCTTCGGAGGCGGCGGGCACACGCGCCGGGGACAGCCGCCGGCTGCCGGCCACCCGGTACCGGGTCCGCACCAGCACGGCCACACACACCAGCGGCAGCACGGCCAGCAGCAGGCCCACCCGCAGCAGATCCGGCTGCCCCAGGACATACGCGCACGCCCCTGCCGCGATGCCCGCGGCGAGAAAGGACCGGCCGCGGGTGGTCAGCCCGCTGAGCGCGGCCCGCACCCCGCCCTTCTCCCGGGCCTCCCCGCCCGCGCCTCGCGCCGGTTCCACCGCGGACCTTCCTTGTGCGGAGCCCTGGCCCGCACCGGCGCCGCGCGCCGGCACGTTGAGCGCCCCCACGGTGCGCCCGGGCGGGGACAGCGCGCCGCGACCGGCGTCGCCCGCGGACATCACAGCCCCCTGGCGCCGGGACCGTACGCGTCGGCAACGGGTGTGCGCTGCAGGATCTCGGTGACAACCTGCTCGGCGGTGCGCCGGTTCAACTGCGCCTGCGCGGTGGGCAGCAGCCGGTGCGCCAGCACGGCCACGGCCAGCGTCTGGACATCGTCGGGCAGCGCGTAATCGCGGCCGCTGATGGCCGCCGAAGCCTTCGCCGCCCGCAGCAGATGCAGCGTGGCGCGCGGGGAGGCGCCCAGCCGCAGCTCCGGATGCGTACGCGTGGCCGCCACCAGATCCACCGCGTAGCGCCGTACCGGGTTGGCGACATGGACCGTACGGACCGCGTCGACCAGCTTGACGATCTCGTGGGCGTGCGCCACCGGCTGCAGATCGTCCAGCGGCGAGGCGCCGCCGTGAACGTCCAGCATCCGCAACTCGGCCGCCGCGCTTGGATAGCCGATGGACACCCGGGCCATGAAGCGGTCGCGCTGCGCCTCGGGCAGCGGGTACGTGCCCTCCATCTCCACCGGGTTCTGGGTGGCCACCACCATGAAGGGGCTGGGTAGTTCATAGGTCTGCCCGTCCACCGTGACCTGCCGCTCCTCCATCGACTCCAGCAGCGCCGACTGGGTCTTCGGCGAGGCGCGGTTGATCTCGTCACCGATCACGATCTGCGCGAAGACCGCCCCGGGCTTGAACTCGAAGTCCTTCCGCTGCTGGTCGAAGACGCTGACCCCGGTGACGTCCGAGGGCAGCAGGTCGGGAGTGAACTGGATACGCCGCACGGAGCAGTCGATCGAGCGCGCCAACGCCTTGGCGAGCATGGTCTTGCCGACACCCGGCACGTCCTCGATGAGCAGATGCCCCTCGGCCAGCAGGACGGTCAGCGCGATCCGTACGACCTCCGGCTTGCCCTCGATCACGCTCTCCACCGACCGGCGGATGCGCTCCGCCGTGGTGGTCAGATCCGTAAGGCTCGCTCGATCGTCATAGGTCGTCACCCGGCCCTCCTCGGCCCGTCCTCCGGGCCGATGCCCGCTCGACGGACCCGGCCCACCCCGATATGCGAGCATCGCACCCGGCGTCCGCGGGACGATGCCACATCACGCATTCTTGCCGCCCACGCCACGCCCCGTCACTTGGCTGTGGATAACTGTGGGCAAGCAGGGTGGCTATGTCAGGGTTCCGGGTGATTCAGTGCTGCGGGTCGATCTCGCGCAACAGGCCCGTGTGCACATCGAAGACAAAGCCGCGGACGTCGTCGGTGTGCGGCAGGAACGGCGAGGTGCGCACCCGCTGCATCGACTGCCGGACATCCTGGTCGACGTCGCGGAAGGCCTCCACCGCCCACGACGGCCGCTGTCCGACCTCCATCTCCAGCTCGTGCCGGAAGTCCTCGGTCAGGCTCTCCAGACCGCACCCGGTGTGATGGATCAGTATGACGCTGCGGGTGCCCAGTGCCCGCTGGCTGATCGTCAGCGAACGGATGGTGTCATCGGTCACCACGCCGCCCGCGTTGCGGATGGTGTGGCAGTCGCCGAGCTTCAGGCCGAGCGCGGCGTGCAGGTCGAGCCGGGCGTCCATGCAGGCGACCACGGCGACCTGCAGCACCGGCCGGGCGTCCATGCCCGGGTCGGTGAATTGGGCGGCGTACTCCCGGTTGGCCTCGACAAGCCGGTCGATGACGGAATCGTCGCGGCGGGCCCGATCGGTGGACTGCGCTGTACGGTGCGCTGAGGTCGACATGCTTCGACGGTAGCTGTCACCCGCGGTCATCGCTCCTGGTGAGGACCGGCCAAAGCCGTCCAATCCGGCTGGTTGTGAGGTAACCCACAGATGGCGCCCCACCCGGCCATACGGGTGAGGCCCCGGTCCCGTGGCACGCAGGCCCCTTGGTTGACCGGGGGGACGAGTGGACTAAAGTGACGCGAAGTGGGAGGCGCGACGCTCCCCTCGGAACGTGAAACCCCCCGCGTGCGCGGCGCGTACGTACGGCGCGGCCTCCTCCCGCTCCCCGGTCGGCTGACGTCCCTTCCCCGGCGCCAGAAGACCGCTTCCCCTTCAGAGCGGGCGGGGACCAGGCGGTACGTGCGGCAGCCGTCCGCCGGTACCTGAGAGGGCGCACATGCAAGGGCGTGATCGGGGCACCCCCTGGGGGCACCACCCGGACGAGGTCCGGGGGACGAGTCCGGGGGAGGTTCCGAACAAGGGCGGTGGCAGCCGGGAGGGGGAGGCCCGGCATGTCCCGGTGATGCTCCAGCGGTGCCTGGACATGCTGGCGCCGGCTCTGGCGGAGCGGCCCGATGCGGTCGTCGTGGACTGCACCCTCGGCCTTGGCGGACACAGTGACGCCCTGCTGCGTGCCTTCCCCTCCGCCCGGCTGGTCGCTCTCGACCGGGACCCCGAGGCGCTGAAGCTCGCCGGTGAGCGGCTCGCGCCCTACGGCGACCGCGCGACGCTCGTACACGCCGTCTACGACGAGCTCCCCGAGGTGCTCGAGCGCCTGGGCATCCCGAGCGTCCAGGGCATCCTCTTCGACCTCGGCGTCTCCTCGATGCAGCTCGACGAGGCCGGGCGCGGCTTCGCCTACGCCCAGGACGCCCCGCTCGACATGCGGATGGACCAGACGACCGGCATCAGCGCCGCCGAAGTCCTCAACACCTATCCGCCCGGCGAGCTGGTGCGCATCCTGCGCTCCTACGGCGAGGAGAAGTTCGCCCGCAAGATCGTGGACGCCATCGTCCGGGAGCGCGCGAAGGAGCCGTTCAGCAACAGCGCACGGCTGGTTGAGCTGATCCGCGAGGCCCTTCCGCAGGCCGCCAAGCGCACCGGAGGCAACCCCGCCAAGCGCACCTTCCAGGCGCTGCGCATCGAGGTCAACCGCGAACTCCCCGTCCTGGAGCGGGCCATTCCGGCCGCTGTGTCGACCCTCGCCGTCGGCGGCCGGATCGTCGTCCTCTCCTATCACTCCCTGGAGGACCGGCTGGTCAAGCAGGTCTTCGCGGCCGGAGCGGCGAGCACCGCCCCGCCCGGCCTGCCGGTCGTCCCCGAGCGCTACCAGCCGCGGCTGAAGCTCCTCACGCGCGGTGCCGAGCTGCCGACCGCCCAGGAGGTCGCCGAGAACCGGCGCGCCGCCCCGGCCCGCCTGCGCGGTGCGCAGCGCATCCGGGAGGACGTGCCCGAGGGCACCGCGTGAAGCGGGCCCCTCGCGGCAGGGCGGCGCGGCTGGCACGGCTGGTGCCGGCCGGGTCGAGTACGGCCGCCCGCACGCCTTTCGTCCTGCTCGTGGTGCTGCTCCTCGGCAGTGGGCTGATCTCCCTGCTGCTGCTCAACGCCTCCCTCAACCAAGGGTCGTTCGAGCTGAGCAAGTTGAAGAAGGAGACCACCGAGCTGACGGACCGACAGCAGGCCCTGCAGCAGGAGGTGGACGCGTACTCCGACCCGGAGTCGCTCGAGCGCCGGGCCCGCCGGCTCGGACTCGTACCCGGCGGCAGCCCAGTGTTTCTCAGCCCGGACGGCACAGTTCGCGGAGTGCCCTCCCCGGCCCAGGCCAGGTGACGCCATGCCCCCGCCCCAGCAGCCGCCACGCTGCCCCGTACCCCGGCCCGCGAGACCGCGGGCCGCTTCCGGGCGCCCACGCCCGGCCCCCCGGCCCGCGCACCCCCCGGCCCGCGGGCCCCAGCAGATCCGGCTCGGCAGCCACCGCCCCCGGCTGCGCCTGGTCAGCCTCGCGCTCACCCTGATCATGTGCGCCTTCGTACTGCGCCTGCTGCAAGTGCAGGCCGTGGACGCCGGCGCGTACGCCGCCAAGGCCGACGTCAACCGCTACGTCACCCATGACCTGGCGGCCGAGCGCGGCTCCATCACGGACCGTACCGGGGCGGAACTCGCGGGCACCGTGGACGCGTACGACATCACCGCGGACCCCTTCCGCTTCACCCCTGAGCAGACCAAGGTCAAGGACGCCCCCGAGCAGGCCGCCGCGCTCCTCGCGCCGATCCTCGGCAAGGACACCAAGGAGCTGGCCGAAAAGCTCTCCCGGTCCGACACCCGCTACGTTCTGCTGGCCCGCCGCCAGACCCCGCAGGTGTGGAACCAGATCAAGGACCTCAAGGACGCGTTCGCCGGCAAGGCGGCCAAGGGCGACGGCGCCAATGTGCTCGCCGGGGTCTTCCAGGAGCCACACAGCAAGCGGGTCTACCCGAACAAGGAGCTCGCCGCCGGGGTACTGGGCTTCGTCAATGCCGCCGGCAGGGGCGGGGGAGGCCTCGAGGCGAAGCTGGACAAGCAGCTCGCGGGCAAGGACGGCAGGATCACGTACGCCCAGTCCGGCGGCCGTCAGGTACCCACAGCCGGAACCCAGGAGCAGCCGGCCGTACCCGGCTCCGACGTCGAGCTGACCATCGACCGTGACATCCAGTGGGCCGCCCAGAAGGCGATCAGCGAGCAGGTCGCGGCATCGGCGGCGGACCGCGGCTACGTGGTGGTCCAGGACACCCGGAGCGGCGAGATCCTGGCCATGGCCAACGCGCCCAGCTTTGACCCCAACGACATCTCCACGGCCGACGGCGCCTCCCTCGGCAACGCCGCGCTCCAGGACGCGTACGAGCCGGGCAGCACCAGCAAGGTGATGTCCATGGCGGCGGTCCTGGACGAGGGTGCGGCCCTTCCCGGCACCCATGTCACGGTCCCGAACCGGCTGCAGCGCGCCGACCGGCTCTTCGCCGACGACATCGACCACGGCACCTGGTCCCTGACGCTCAACGGCGTGCTCGCCAAGTCCAGCAACATCGGCACGATCCTGGCGGTGGAGCAGCTGGGCCACACCCGCAAGCAGGTCAACCAGGTCCTGCACTCGTATCTGCGCAAGTTCGGGATCGGGAAGCCGACCGGGCTGGGCTTCCCCGGCGAGACCCAGGGCATCCTGGCCAAGCCGCAGGACTGGAGCGCCTCCCAGCAGTACACGATCCCCTTCGGCCAGGGGCTCTCCCTCAACGCCGTCCAGGCCGCGTCCGTCTACTCGACCATCGCCAACGGCGGGCTGCGCATCGCGCCGTCCCTGGTGCGCGGCACCCGGGGCCCCGACGGCCGCTACGTCCCCGCGCCGAAGCCCGAGCAGACCCGCGTGGTCAGGGAGGAGACCGCGAGGACCCTCGCCACCATGCTGGAGTCGGTCGTCGACGACGAGCAGGGGACCGGCGCCAAGGCCCGTATCCCCGGCTACCGCGTCGCCGGCAAGACCGGGACCTCCAACCGGGTCGACCCCGACACCGGCCGCTACCGGGGCTACACCGCCTCATTCGCCGGCTTCGCCCCCGCCGACCAGCCGCGGATCACCGTCTACTGCGCCGTGCAGAACCCGACGCGGGGCAGTTACTTCGGCGGCCAGGTCTGCGGGCCCGTCTTCAAGCGGGTCATGGAGTTCACGCTGAAGACGCTCCAGGTCCCGCCGACGGGGGCGAAGGCCGTACGGCTGCCGGTCTCCTTCCAACCCGGTCAGTGAGGGACAGCCGTGACGACCATCACGTCTCATCCCGGGAACCACTGCCCGGTTCGGCCCTGGCTTCGCAGCGCACCCGGTACGCCGGGTACGCTCACGCCGTGCCCCATGCTGATCAGTCCCGAACCACCCCCAAGGATGTTTCCGTGACGTACCCGGGAGCTCCCCGACCGGTCCAGGTCCGCCCGACACCGCTCGCGACGCTGGCCGATCAGCTGGGCACCACAACGACCTCCGCCGACGCCGCTGTGACGGGCATCACCCACGACTCGCGCGCCGTACGTCCCGGTGACGTGTACGCGGCACTGCCCGGCGCCCGCGTCCACGGCGCCGACTTCGCCGCCCAGGCCGCCGACCTCGGGGCCGCCGCGATCCTGACCGACCCGTCCGGCGCCGACCGCGCCGCGGCCACCGGCCTGCCCGTACTCGTCGTGGACAACCCGCGCGGCCGGATGGGCGCCCTGGCCGCCGCGATCTACGGTGAGCCGGGCCACGACCTGCTGCAGATCGGGATCACCGGCACCTCCGGCAAGACCACCACGGCGTACCTGATCGAGGGGGGCCTGCGCGCAGCGCAGACGGTTGAGGGTGGCGGTGGGCGACGGGAGGGCGAGGGG